>JBASYW010000073.1:0-10661 GCA_049277715.1 Dethiobacteria bacterium
GGTTGATAAAGATATTCAGGTGTGTATTCAATATCTTTGCGGCCAGGCCGATCGACTCTTCTACACTGATACTGCCGTCCGTCCATACTTCCAGGGTCAGCTTGTCATAGTCCGTCTTCTGACCAACCCGCGTATCTTCAACTGCAAAATTGGCCTTGCGTATTGGAGAGAAGAAAGAGTCCAACGGTATAACACCTATCGGTTGCTGCGGCTGCTTGTTCAGCTCTGCAGGCACATAGCCGCGCCCATTGGCCACATTTATCTCCATATTAAGCTTGGCTCCTTCGGAAAGAGTGGCAATCAACATCTCGGGATTCAGTATCTCCACATCGGAAGGCACTATTATATCACCAGCCTTGACCTCCTTGGGACCTGTCTCTTCGATCGTCAGCACCTGTGGCTCATCTGTAAAAATCTTCATGCATAGGTCTTTTAAGCGGAGAATAATCTCCACGGTATCTTCCATAACACCATCTATCGTTGAAAATTCGTGGAGGACATTATCGATCTTGATACTGGTTACGGCAGCCCCCTTTAAAGAGGAAAGAAGTATCCTCCTTAAAGCAACCCCCAGAGTGGTCCCGTACCCTCTTTCCAGCGGTTCCACGATAAATTTTCCATAACTCTCGTTGCCTTCATTATTAACCTCAACCAATTCTATTTTTGGTTTCTGCTCAATTTCTATCATATTTTCCCAATAACCCCCTTCTTTTCAGGGTAACATTTTGATGGGGCGATGATCTCCCATTTTCGAAAAAAAATAATCTTCCTTACCTGGAATACATCTCGACAATTAAATGTTCAGAAATAGGTACATCTATCTCTTCGCGAGTGGGAACTCTGATTATTTTCCCCCGCAGATTTTTTATATCCGATTCAAGCCAATCGACTATCCCTGCCTGCTCGCCGACTTCCTTGATATAATCAAATATTTTCTTGCTCCCGCTTTTTCCCCGGACAGCAATCTCATCTCCGACCTTGGTCTGATAAGAGGGTATATCGACCTTGCGCCCGTTAACTTCAAAATGACCGTGCCTGACCAGCTGCCTTGCTTCAGAGCGTGATCTGGCCAGCCCCATGCGAAACACAATGTTGTCCAGACGGCTCTCCAGAATTTGCAATAATATCTCGCCGGTAACCCCTTTTCTTCGGTCTGCCTCGGCAAAGTACCTTCTGAACTGGCCTTCCAAAACACCATATATACGACGGGCTTTCTGTTTCTCCCTCAGTTGCAATCCGTATTCAGATATCTTGCCCCGTCCCTGTCCATGTTGCCCGGGTGGGTAAGAATGCCGGACATAGGCACACTTATCTGTATAACAACGTTCTCCCTTTAAAAATAATTTTCCGCCTTCTCTGCGGCATAACCGGCAAACAGATTGAGTATATCGTGCCATGGTTTGTAATTATTCACCCCCGAAATATTGATTTAAACCCTACGTCTTTTTGGCGGACGACATCCGTTATGAGGAATAGGTGTACAATCCTTAATAACATTGACCTCTAAGCCCGCTGCCTGGAGAGAGCGGATCGCTGCTTCCCTGCCGGAACCTGGGCCTTTGACGTATACTTCGATATGCTTCATCCCATGTTCCATAGCCTCTCTGGCCGCTGCATCGGCAGCAAGCTGGGCCGCAAACGGCGTTGATTTGCGAGACCCTTTAAATCCCGTATTGCCGGCACTGGACCAGCAGATGCAATTGCCATGCATATCGCTGATAGATATGATTGTATTGTTAAATGTTGATTTGATATGAGCGATACCACGTTCAACATTTTTTCGCTCTTTCCTTCTGGTACGGGCTCCCCTTGCTCGTTTCAAATTTATCTCTCCCCCTTCTAATAAATATTATCTACGGTTAATACCAACCGTTCTTCGCGGACCTTTGCGAGTACGCGCATTATTTTTTGTGTTCTGTCCTCTTACCGGCAATCCTCGGCGATGACGAATCCCCCGGTAACAATTGATTTCTACAAGTCTCTTGATATTCATGGATACTGCACGGCGCAAATCACCTTCAACCTGATAATTCTTGTCAATATACTCCCGTAGACGGTTTGTTTCTTCTTCCGTCAGATCTTTGACCCGTTTTTGTTGATCTATATTTGCCCCTCTAACCGCTTCAAGAGCCCTGTTTCTACCTATACCATATATATAAGTCAAGGCGATACAAATCCTCTTGTCACGTGGTAAATCTACCCCTGCTATCCTGGCCAACATTACACCTCCTCCCCAATTTTTTGGCAATTTATATCATTATTAAAAGTACCTAGGTTATTGTTTCCATATTTACCATTATTAATCCGGGTCCTGCCAACCGCCAACATGATTATCCCTGTACCCTCCAATCCTGAAGCCGTACCCTATCCCTGTCTCTGCTTGTGCTTGGGATTTTCACAGATGACCATGACTCTACCCTTGCGCCGGATTATTTTACATTTCTCACAAATCCGTTTAACCGAAGGCCTGACCTTCATCTTTTCCTGCCCCCCCTGCTACTTGTAACGATATGTAATACGCCCTCGCGTGAGATCATAAGGAGATAACTCAAGCAGTACCCTGTCCCCGGATAGAATACGGATGAAATTCATGCGTATCTTTCCGGATACATGAGCCAGTACCATGTGCCCGTTTGCAAGCTCCACCTTGAACATGGCGTTGGGCAAAGGCTCAACTACCGTACCTTCGAGTTCTATGACCCCCTTCTTCTTGGTCATGTAATTACTTGACCTCCCTTTTTACTCTTCTTTGCCTAATATTGCTTCTCTAAGATAATGGCTAATCAGGCTATCAGTTATTTTTCCTGAATTAATCCCCTCAACAAAAGCGGGCGAGATAAAATTGTGCTTCTGCAAGTGGATTAAGTTTTTTTTCTTGGCTGAACTCAGGGTCTTGCTCCGTCCATCAACAACCAGCACATGCCTGGCGCCGATCCTTCTCCATACAAAATAATACTTGCCTTTGTCTCTTCCGGCCAATGAACACACCAGTTGTCCCGGTCTTATCTCCCCCACTTTTACCTCTCCCTTAATTAAAGTAAAGTTAAAATTTCCGGGCCGCCGGAGGTTACCGCAACCGTATGCTCAAAATGGGCACACAGGCTGCGATCCGCCGTAACGACTGTCCACTGGTCATTCAGGATCTCTACCTCCCACGAACCGATGTTTACCATCGGTTCAATGGCTAAAACCATTCCCTCCCTAAGCCGCGGGCCCTTTCCCGGAAGACCGAAATTGGGCACTTCGGGAGGCTCATGCATCCTGGTACCGATTCCATGACCTACATAATTCCTCACTACCGAGAAATCAAAGCTCTCCACATAAGTTTGAACGGCATAGGAGATATCGGAGAGGTGATTTCCGATGCGCACCTGTTCAACGGCTTTCTCAAGTGCCCCCTGGGTTACCTTGATTAACCGGCGAGCGTTCTTGCTTATCTTCCCAATAGGAAGGGTTATCGCCGCATCACCATAATAACCTTGAAATCTTACCCCGGCATCGATACTTAATATATCACCTTCTTTTAATCTCCTTATCCCGGGAATCCCATGCACCAACTCTTCATTAATACTGGTGCAGATACTGGCCGGAAATCCCCTATAACCCAAAAATGCCGGTTCAGCTCCCGCCTCCCTGATAATTTTTTGTGCCTGCCGATCCAATTCCTCCGTTGTAATCCCGGGAGCAGCCATCTTCTCTATCGCCTGCAGAACCTGGGCCACGATTCTCCCGGCTTTACGCATTATGACTAACTCTTCCTTGGTTTTACTGATAATCATTCCACACCCACTATTTCATGAATCCTTTGTAACTGCGCATCAACAAATGGCCTTCAACCTGCTTCATCGTCTCAAGGGTAACACCGACCACAATGATCAACCCGGTTCCTCCGAAGACAACACGCATTTTGGTAATCCCTTCGAGCAAGATGGGAAATATCGATATAAAAGCAAGGGAAAAAGCCCCTACGGTTGTCAAGCGGGTAATTATCCGGGAGAGATATTCCGCCGTTGGTCTTCCCGGACGCAATCCCGGAATGAAACCGCCGTATTTTTTGATATTCCCGGCAATCTGATTGGGGTCAAACTGGATTGCCGTATAAAAGTATGAAAATACAATGATCAGGAAAACATACAGAATAAGATTAACCGGTTTACCCCAGCTTAAAGCCTCCGTAATTTTTCTGGCAAAGGGACGATCGATAAACTGAACTATAGTTGCGGGAAACATCAGCAACACCGACGCAAATATTACCGGTATAACCCCCGCGGGATTAACTTTCATGGGAATATGCGTCGATTGCCCCCCGTACATCTTCCGCCCTTTTATCCGCTTGCTGTAGTTTACCGGGATCCGACGTTGCCCCTGATCAAGAGCAATGATGCCCAGCATGAGCAGAAGCATTAATAAAGATACAATAATAACAGCCAATGCATTTATCTCGCCTATCCTGAACAGTTCAATATTTACACTGACACCCTGGGGAAACCCGGCAATAATTCCGGCAAAAATAATCAGGGAGATACCGTTGCCGATCCCTTTTTCGGTAATTAATTCCCCCATCCACATCAGAAATGCGGTACCCGCCGTCAAGGAGATGATGATGACCAGATAAGCGGTAAATGTTTCTTCAACAACCGCCTGGCGAGCGATGGTAAAAGACATCCCAAAAGCCTGGATCAGAGCAATCACCACTGTTCCATAGCGGGTCAGCTGGGCAAGTTTTTTTCTTCCTTCCGGCCCTTCCTCGCCCCATTCCTTGAGCTTGGGTATAACCACCGTAAGGAGATTCATGATGATCGATGCATTTATATAGGGCATGATGCCCATGGCAAAGATAGAGAATTTGCTGAGAGCACCACCGCTCATTACATTTAGAAATCCAAAAATGTCATCGCCAAGGAAAAAATCAGCCAGCTTTGAAGGATCGATCCCCGGGACGGGTACATGAGAACCTACTCTGAACACCACAAACATGGCCAGTGTAAATAGCAATCTTTCCCGTAATTCTTTGATCCTCCAGATGTTTTTTACCGTCTCCAGCATCAAAGCACCTCCACCTTACCACCGGCAGCAATAATTTTCTCTTCAGCAGCCTTGCTGAACTTATGGGCTTGTACCGTTAATTTTTTTTCCAGAAGTCCGTTGCCGAGAATTTTTACATCGGCTTTCAGGTTTTTAATCAACCCTTCTTCTTTTAGAGACTCAGGGTTTACTGTACTGCCCTCTTCAAAACCATTAAGATCATCCACATTTACCAACGACCATTCTTTTTTAAAAATGTTGGTAAAACCTCTTTTTGGCAATCGCCGAATAAGAGGCGTCTGGCCGCCTTCAAAACCTCGTCTTACCTTTCCTCCGGAACGGGCTTTCTGGCCTTTATGTCCCTTGCCGGCCGTCTTCCCCTGCCCGGCGGAAATCCCGCGCCCTTTTCTCTTGGCGTTAAATTGAGAATTGGGCGGAGGAGATATATCATGCGTTCGCATACTTGTTCACCCCCGGTGCTTCATTACTGATAAAATTTATGATTTCATCCGCTATTGTTTTATCGGTACGCCCCTCAGTGCGCTCACTTCTTCTTCCGTTTTTAATGAACTCAAACCCTGTATGGTAGCCCTGACCATATTAAGAGCATTGGAGGAACCCAATGACTTGGTTAAAATATCACGTATGCCTGAGAGTTCAAGTACGGCACGGATAGGACCGCCGGCAATGATTCCTGTTCCTTCGGATGCCGGTTTTAACAGAACCCTGCCGGCGCCAAAACGCCCGATAATAGGATGGGTAATCGTGGTCCCGACCATCGGTACCTCAATGAGCTCTTTATGGGCATCATCTACCGCCTTTCGGATGGCCTCCGGCACGCCTCCCGCCTTTCCCAGGCCTATTCCAACCTTGCCGTTACGATCACCTACCACAACCAATGCGCTGAAGCTAAAACGGCGGCCACCCTTTACTACTTTGGCTACACGGTTGACTCTGACAACTTTCTCTTCAAACTCTGGGACAATCTCTGGAGTCTTCATCTTTTCCTCCCTTCTTTAAAATTCAATACCTTGATCGCGGATCGCATCCGCCAATTCTTTTACCCGGCCATGGTACTTATAACCCCCACGATCGAAAACCACCTTGTCGATCTTCAGTGCTTTTGCCCTCTTGCCGGCCAGCTCACCTACCAGTTTGGCCGTTTCTTTGTTATTTCTTCCTGCCACCCGGTCTTTCAATTCATGATCAAGAGATGAAGCACTAACCAAGGTACGGTTATTTACATCATCAATAATATGCGCATAAATATGCTGTAAACTGCGATATACATTTAAACGCGGACGTTCCGCCGTCCCGAAGACTTTGCGACGGACCCGGTTATGACGACGCTTCCGGATAGTATTTCTTGAATCTTTTTTAATCATACAAGGTGCCCCCTTAAACTACTCTATTTACCGGCTTTTCCTACCTTTTTGCGGATATACTCGTTTTCGTACTTGATCCCTTTCCCCTTATACGGTTCGGGCGGTGCCGCACTTCTTATTTTGGCGGCGAAATTACCAACCTGCTGCTTGTCGATACCCGAAATGATAATCTTGGTGGGTACCGGTACTTCAATATTTAGATTATCTTCAACTTCAAAGACAGCGGGATGGGATAACCCCACGATCAGAGAAAGTTTATTGCCCTGTATGGTGGCCCGATATCCAACTCCCACCAGTTCCAATGTTTTTGAGAATTTTTCAGTAACTCCGCAAATCATATTATAAATCAATGTCCTCGTCAAACCATGCAATGATCTGTGTCTAATATTGTTTGACATTTTTTTTACAAGAATCTGCTGCTCATCCTGCTCTGCACTGATACCGGATGGGATATCGTGGCACAGTTCTCCATGAGGACCCTTAACCCTGATATGGTTATTTTTTATCTGTACTTCCACGCCATCAGGTATCTGAATCGGCTTCTTCCCTGTTCTCGACATCGAGGTACCTCCTTTTTTACAGCCCTACCATACATAACAAAGAACTTCGCCGCCAATACCTTCCCGGCGAGCATCTTTGTCCGTCAACAAACCTTTTGAGGTAGAAATAATAGCAATTCCCAATCCCCCCAATACCTTGGGCAGATTATCTTTCTGTGCATATACCCTAAGACCGGGCTTGCTGATTCTCTTAAGTCCGGTTATAACCCGCCGTGAATCCTGATCATATTTCAGGGTAATCTTTAAAACCCCTTGCTTATGGTCATTAATATATTGATAATCTCTTATAAAACCCTCTTTTTTCAAAATCTCGGCTATGGCTTTCTTTACATTTGATGCGGCGATCTCTACCGTATCATGTTGGGCCATATTGGCATTACGAATACGGGTAAGCAGATCGGCGATAGGGTCGGTCATCATCGAATAACCCCTCCTTTACTCTAACTTTTACCAGCTGGCTTTTCTTACACCAGGAATTTTACCCTCATTTGCCAGTTTGCGAAAACATAACCGGCACATACCAAATTTGCGTAAATAGGCTCGTGGTCTGCCACATATTTGACATCTGTTGTAAGCACGTACAGCAAACTTTGGTGTTCGTTTGGCTCTTGCTATTAACGATTTCTTGGCCATATCTATCCTCCCCTATATTAAGCAGCCCGAAAGGGCATCCCCAACAGACGAAGTAACTCACGGGCCTCCTCATCACTTTTAGCCGTAGTTACAATCGTTATATCCATCCCCCTGATTTTCTCGACCTTGCTGTAATCTATCTCCGGAAACACCAACTGCTCCTTGATCCCTAATGAAAAATTTCCGCGTCCATCAAGAGAGCGGGGTGAGATACCCCTAAAATCCCTGACCCTGGGCAAAGCCACATTAAAGAGTTTATCTACAAAATGGTACATCCTATCTCCACGCAGTGTAGCCATGCATCCGATAGCCATCCCTTCACGGACTTTAAAGCTGGCTACAGACTTCTTCGCTTTGGTAATGATCGGTTTCTGGCCGGTAATCAGGGACAGGTCATGAGCGGCCGCATCCAATAGTTTGGCATTATCCTTGGCCTCGCCCACGCCCATATTTACAACCACCTTTTCTAGCCTGGGCACCTCCATGATGTTCCGGTATTGAAAAATCTTCATCATCTCGTTTCGGACATCGCCGAGGTATTTTTCTTTTAATCGATTCAAGGCTCATACTCCCCCTTTATTTATCCAATGATTCCCCACATTTTTTGCATACTCTGATCAGCCGTTCACCGATATCTTTTCGGGCTACCCGGGTGGTTTTACCGCAGGCCGGACATAGAATCATCACTTTGGATATGTGCATGGGAGCCTCCATCTCGCGGATGCCTCCCTGTGGAACTTTCTGGGTCGGCTTGGCATGTTTTTTAATGATATTTATCCCTTCCACCTTGACCAGCCTCTTCCGGGGGTAGGCAGCGATAACCCTGCCCTTCTTCCCTTTGTCTTTACCGGAGAGTATCTGAACATTATCTCCTGTTTTAATTTTTAGCTTTGCAGAAACCATTCAACACCCCTCCTCATCCCCAATATCTAAATCGCTTCCGGAGCCAAGGACACTATCTTCATAAAATCCTTCTCCCGCAACTCTCTGGCCACCGGTCCAAAAATACGTGTGCCCCGGGGATTATTCTGCTCATTAATAATCACGGCCGCATTATCATCGAAAGAGATGTGAGACCCATCCTTGCGGTGCAATCCACTCTTGGTCCTTACAATTACGGCCCGAACCACTTCGCCCTTCTTTACCACTCCGCCCGGCGCAGCCTCTTTAACGGTTGCCACTATAATGTCTCCGATATTTCCCGACTTACGGCCTGACCCTCCAAGAACCCTGATACAAAGCAGTTTCCTGGCACCGGTATTATCGGCAACACTTAATCTGGTTTCGCTCTGAATCACCTTCCATGCACCCCCTAGTACAGACCAGCCTTGAAAATTTAAAGCTTTGATTTTTCAACGATCTCTATCAGCCGCCACCTTTTATCCTTGCTCAATGGCCTGGTTTCCATTATCTTGACCAGATCTCCGTGATGAGATTGATTGGTTTCATCATGAAACTTGTATTTTTTGGTACGCCGGACGATCTTCCCATAAAGCGGATGCCTGGCAATTCTCTCCACCGCGACAACCCGCGTTTTTTCCATCTTGTCACTTACCACTCGCCCGGCAAGTACTTTCCGACTTCCTCGTTCCAACAGACTGTCCCCTCCTTTTCAGCGCATACGGCTGCTATTTGCTCTCCTAAAGTACCCTTTCCGTCATAACCGTTTTAACTCTGGCAATACCACGACGTACATCTTTAATCCTCATGTGGTTTTCCAGTTGTCCTGTAGCTAACTGAAAGCGAAGGTTAAAAAGCTCCTCCTTGAATTCAATTAACTTCTCCTCCAGCTCCTGATCAGACAATTCCCTGATTTCTTTTATCTTCATTAACCTTCACCACCCACCTTGTCAATCTTGATAAACTTAGCTTTAATAGGCAGTTTGTTTGCAGCGAGGCGTAAGGCCGCACGGGCCACATCTTCCTTTACTCCGGCCAGCTCAAACATTACTCTCCCGGGTTTTACCACCGCCACCCAGTATTCCGGAGTGCCTTTACCTTTACCCATACGCGTGTCAGCAGGCTTTTCCGTAACCGGCTTATCCGGAAAGATACGGATCCACACTTTCCCGCCCCTCTTGATATAGCGGGTCATCGCAATACGGGCAGCCTCTATCTGTTGACTGGTGATCCACGAAGGTTCCAACGCCTGCAAGCCATATTCACCAAATTCAATGGTGGTGCCTCCCTTGGACAGACCCTTCATACGTCCACGGTGATGGCGTCTGAACTTAACCCGTTTTGGCATCAACATTCTGACCGCCTCCTTCCGGGATTGCTTTCTCCTTCTGGGGAAGAACTTCTCCCTTATATATCCATACCTTGACACCTATACGTCCATAAGTTGTATGGGCTTCTGCAAAACCATAGTCGATATCGGCACGCAAGGTTTGCAGAGGAACGGTTCCTTCCATATAACTCTCGGTACGGGCCATATCGTTCCCACCCAACCGGCCGGAGCATAAAACCTTGATGCCCTTGGCTCCCTCTTTAATGGTGCGGAAAATGGCCTGTTTCATTGCTCTTCTAAAAGCTACGCGGCGGATGATTTGCGAAGCGATACTTTCCGCCACCAGATAAGCATCCAGTTCCGGTGTTTTTATCTGAAAAATATTGATCTGCAAGTTTTTCCCCGTCATTTTTTCCAGATCTTTTTTAAGTCGATCCACTTCCGTTCCGCCCCTGCCGATGACCATCCCGGGCTTGGCCGTATGGATATTAAGTTTCAAATTATTGCTAACCCGTTCGATCTCGATCCTGGAAATACCGGCATTGGCAAGCTTCTGTTGGATATAATTACGGACCCGGATATCTTCGTGAAGTAACCGGGCATAATCTTTCTCCGCATACCAGGTCGCATCCCAATTACGTATTACTCCGATACGAAATCCCACGGGACTGACTTTTTGCCCCATCGTTTATACCTCCTTCCCTTCCTTTAATACCAATGTTATATGACTCAATCTTTTTCGAATCAGATAACGACGCCCTCTTGCTCTTGGTCGGACTCTCTTCATTATCGGCCCTTCATCCACATATGCATCCGCCACGTAAAGAT
>JBASYW010000074.1:0-3538 GCA_049277715.1 Dethiobacteria bacterium
AATCAAATCCCCCCTGCCCCCCTTTAAAAAAGGGGGGGAACCTCAACCTTTTCTAAGTGAAGTTCCTCTTCTTCTACTATTAAACAAATGCCCCTAAAAACCTACAATTACCTTACATAACTTGTTAAATTGTCAACACAAATAAGTTATATTAATAATTTGGGTCAGCTTAGGAAAAATAAAGATGTACTAATAAAAAAGGAGGTGTAATTTAACAGTGCACTTGGATGATCGTATTTCTTTGGAACCGGGTAACCCCCGTCGTGGTCAGAAAGTAAGCGTTGAATATCAAGGGCTTCTCATGCAAAGCGGTGCTGATAGCGTATGGATGCATTGCGGCTTTGACGGATGGAAAAATGCGATGGATATCCCCATGAACCGATCTGTTCATGGAGCGTTTGCATGTGATGCTAAAATCCAGGGTAACCGGGAGATGAACTTCTGTTTCAAGGATAGCGCCGATAACTGGGATAATAACAACGGAAACGATTGGACATGCAAGATAAGTTAAGCATAACAGGTTCCGGCAGGGGATATCCGTGTAAATTAATCCGGCATATCCCCTTTGTATCCCTCTTCCAGAACGATTTCGTACAAAGGAAGGCGCGGCCGCACGGGTGGATTTTCGTCCGGATAGCCAAGCGGAAGAACCGCCACGGGCGTGAGCTGAGGCGATAAATTCAGGATGGTGGACAACCTTTCGGCATTGAACATACGCACCCAGCAACTCCCTAGCCCCATATCGGCAGCCATCAGCACAATATGTTCTACGGCAATACCCATATCGATATAAGCAGAGATCGGAATACCGGCTTCTTCAGCCGTTTCCGGCATCTTGCGCTGATATAACATATCGGCCACCTCACGCTCCATGATTCCGGCAGAAACCAACTCCTCCACTCTTTTTTGGAGCATATTACGGGTAAAAGATGCGCGGTCAATACAGCATATCAGAATCACCGGAGCCTTGGTTACAAAAGGCTGAGTGATGGCTTCGCCCAGATGGTTCTTCAGATCTGCATCTCTAACGACAATAAAACGCCATGGTTGACGATTTGTGGCCGAGGGGGCCATCTGTGCCGCCGTCAGCAAATCTTCAATTACGGCCTGAGGTACGGAGTCTTCTTTATAGTGCCTGATGCTTCTCCTTTTTTTAATTACTTCTTTTAATTCCATCGTCTTCTCCTCCAATAAAGCATCGTTTCAAGATAAGTAAATGTTTCTTTGGAACCGTATTAACCATCTTTCTTTTCATAGTTTTTAACCATATTCTGCAATTCGGCTTCTATCTCCTCTCTCAATTCCCGGGGCTCCAGGACCACCGCATATTCTCCCCACCCCATAATCCATTTTTTTATCTCCCAAGTACCTTCTACCTTTACCTCAAATATCAGGCTATCATCATCAAGTTGCTCGATTTTCTGTGTGGGATGCCATTCAGACTCCAGAATAAGAAAGCTGACGGGAGGATATATTTTTATTTTGATGTTTTTGGTATCACCTTTTGACAGCCTCCATGAATGCTTGAGATATTTGTTAATATCAAATTCTTTATCTATCTTAAAGGTCTTTTCGGTCAGCTCGGCTCCATGGATCCGATCCAGACGAAAAGTACGTAACTCCTGCCGCTGGAAACAGTAAGCGATAATATACCATGCCCCATCACGGAAAAATATATGATAAGGATTTATCTCCCGCTCCGATAACTTCCGGGAAGAATAAGAATAATAATTAATGACAATGGTCTGTTGATACATCATCGACTTATTGAGCAGTGAGAAAGTCTTTTCCCAAGGGTTATAATCCTTTATGTAATCCATAAGAATACTGATTTTGGGCTTTAAAAGGCGCAAATATTCCTTGTCTTCCGGCCTTGTGGCTCCGGTAATCTTCACCAGTGCATTTTCCAGATCTTTTTTTAAAGGAAGACCATCAGTTTTGGTAAGTACGTGAGAGGCAAGCAAGACAGCCGTCGCCTCCAGCCCGGAGAAAGTCAACACTTTTAAAGCCAGCTGGCCCCTTGAGATATAGCCTCCGGCCGCTCCGCTTGATGATTCGATTTTAATGCCCATCTTGCGTAAATCTTCTATGTAACGGTAAACCGTGCGGACCCCAACCTGTAACTCCCGGGCAATCTCCTTGGCTTTGATACCGTTTCTTTCCTGTATCATCTTCAAAGTTTGCAGTACCCTTTCCGATTTTTTCACGGGAGTTGTCTCTACGTTGATCATGCCCAAACCAACACCTCCTCCGGACATAATTATATTCACCACCACTTATTTTTCTGCAAGGGCTGACGGTTTACCTCTTTAATTGTAAAAAAATGGTGACACAAAAACTCTGATCTTGAGTATCCAGGCCACCTTATTATACTTATGGGCACCTTGCGAGTGCCCATAATTGACAGAACCGGTCGCTATCAGTTAAAGAGAATCAGATCCCGAACTGCAGATAAAACAGACAAAAGAGGATTGCTCCCAGAACGGTTAAAACCAGGAAAATATCAAAATCGATATTTCCAAAATTAACAGCACGGTAAATCGGCGAGTGGGGTTTATAATCAAGCCCCTGATGCAGCCTGAACGTTGCTCTGAAGATAACACCAAAGAACCAGGCAAAGATATTCAGGATAAAATTAACCACCATCGTCACAAATCCCCATAATATTACCGCTCCGCGGCCGATATAATAGCCAATGTATTCCTGGGTTAACCATTGCGGGACCTTGATGCGGAAGAAATTCGTCTTTGCCGCCAGCCCGTAGATAATAATCCCCAATCCCAAGGTTATCACTATGGACCAGATATCTTCAAGAACCCAGAAGTTTATCCCTGCAAGGTATTGTTCGATGTTGGCCGGATCAAACATAAAATTATTCAAGGCCGGCAAGATAAACTTATCGAGAACCAGGTTGGGGAAAAACCCAAACGCCAACATCGCTATACCCAGTATCCCCATCCCTACCTTCATCAATGGAGGCTCGGCCTTTAATCCGGCATAGATCCGGCCGCTCTTGCGGAAAAATGTATAATAGAGAAATTTGATAAAATAGCAGACCGTGCAGGCGCTGGTAAGGATAAATATCCATTCCGCCACCTGCAAAGAAGGAAGCTGCTCAAGATGCTGTGCTTTTACAATGGCATGATGCAGGAGGGTCTTGCTGGAATAACCGTTGAAGAAAGGTATGCCGACAATACCAAAAGAAGCAATCAGCGCAATGGCCATGCTAAACGGCATCTTGCGCGCCAACCCTCCCAGCTCGCGCATATCCAGCTCCCCCAATGCATAGACGATTACTCCGGCTACAAGGAACAGGGCTGACTTGAAGAGAGCATGATTGAGTATATGGAAAGAGGAACCCGCCAACCCCATGGCCCCGTTATAACCGATATATGCTGCGGCCCCGACCCCCATGATAATATACCCCATCTGACTGATACTGCTACAGGCCAGCATCCTCTTGATGTTATCTTGTAACATGGCGGAAACCGCCCCGAAAAACATGGTTACGATCCCAATCCAGATCATGACCTGGCCG
>JBASYW010000075.1:0-10323 GCA_049277715.1 Dethiobacteria bacterium
GTATGATATTTCTGTTACCTGCATTAAAACTGATTGCCCGAAATTTGTAAACATTACCCCAACCTCTTGTTCAGAGTCTAATGTTTTTTCGTATTGCTGTATTTGTTGCTTTATTATCTCAAACTGAGTGCTAGACCACATATATTGTGTTGGCATATCTGGCATTTTAATTTCTGGAATTTGAGGGTTTTAAAAACTGTAATCCGGTGTCTTGGGGATTGAATGAGGGCTTTCATTTTATTTTTGCAAGCCCATTGACAGCTATATCGGCAGCCGTTATAATTATATCGTAACACGTTATACCGTTGCGCGTAATATAAGATAGAGGGACTGATGCTTGTGGCAATTCTAACAGCGGCATTGACCGAGGCTGTCTATTATATTTTGTTATCCCTTCTTGAACCGCTGCACGGTTATGGGATTATGCAAAATATAGAAAAACTGACCGCCGGACGGGTAAGGCTGGCGGCAGGCACGCTTTATGGTGCAATAAATACCATGCTTGAAAAGGGATGGATCAGAGCGCTGCCCGGGGAAAAATCTAGCCGTAAAAAAGAATATGTGATTACCGATTTGGGGCATAAAGTTCTCGAATTAGAAATTTTACGCCTGGAAGAACTGCTTTCAAACGGAAATCGCATTTTGGGAGAGATGGTAAAATGAGAAAAACAATCCGCAAATGGTTTGGGCTTGGGATTTTGATAAGGAGGAAAAGTGGCTGAATGAAATGGCTGCAAAAGGGCTTGCTTTGATTGCCACCGGTTTTACCAAATATATATTTGAGGAGTCCTTGCCGGGTGAATATAATATCCGCCTTGAGCTGCTCGATAATTTCCCCACGCATCCCGAAAGTGAACGGTATATTACATTTATAGAGGAGACGGGGGCGGAATACCTGGGTTCTATTACACGCTGGGCTTATTTCAGGAAAAGGACTGACAGCGGTGAATTCTATTTGCTATCTGATAATAGTTCCCGTATAAAACATCTGAACCGGTTGTTGCTTTTACTGGGCATCCTTGCTTTGGCCCAGTTATCCATCGGCTTTAGTAATGTTTTGATATTTTTCAACTCGAGAATGACGCCTAATCTTATGGTAGGCACTTTTTGTTTGTGTATCGGGTTGTTGCTCGGATACGGTTACCTGCGTATTAGCCGGAAAAAAGGCAAACTAAAAAAAGAACTGCTTCTGTACGAATAAATACGATCGCCGAGGCGGGGTTAGTTATTCAGATGGTGGAACAAGTAACTCGTTCTCATTTTCATTTTTTTACAGATTCCTTTATTTGTACATTTTCTTTTACAGCAACCAAAGGTGCATCAAAATTATTCTGGGATACTTGGGTCCGTACTGCAGGAAGTAATGTAAAAGATAATGCTATTAATGCTATTATTACTACAATAAAAGCTATGGCTATTGCCACCGCCTTCCAAATACGGCGGCTTCGCCTGTTTCTTTCCGCCAGCGGCGTATTAAGTTGTTCTAATTTCTCTGCAACAATATTTTTATCGGCAGACAGTTCAACCGTATCACCTAGAAGTGTCCCTCCGGATGTCTCAAAAACCTCGGCAACCCGAATAAGGAGCCCGGAGTCCGGCACTGAAAGACCCTTTTTCCATCTAGAGATAGTCTGTCTCACCACATGCAGCCGTTATGCTAATTCTTCCTGGGTAAGCCCCTTTTGTTGACGAAACTTTTTAAGATTTTCGCTAAACATATTTTCTCGCCCCCTTCCTTTGCCTAGACCATACTTTAGAACCGATCGTTGCAGCAAGCAATGCAAAACAGTAAGACCATAAATAAAATAAGGGATTTTAAAGTTGTTCTCATAACCTCAAAAGCCCTTGTTCTATGCAGTTTCAAGCCCCTTCTACAACAAAGACCCACCATTTGGGGCAGGCCTGAATTGTATCAAAGACGCTTATTAGATTTGGCTAAACTACTATAAAATGATACAAATGCACACCCCCTGGTCAATCTTTCAACGATTCCAAGGAGGGGTGTGTATTTTCGTCAGGGGGTGTGCAAATGGCACTCAAGAGAAGTAGGGTAAGCAAGCGGCTCATTCGTCCATTACCATTATTAAAGGGGTGTTTTTATTGGAAGAAGTGGGATCGATTGGAGCAAGAAAATTGGAGCCGCAGAGAAATACAAGCGAAAAGAAGGAAGCCGGGTCAGTATAACAGAAGAATAAAGAAATCTGTCAAAATACTGAGATAATGGAGGTGTATTATGGGTTTTTCAAGAACCGATTGTCAGTTTCCAAGTCATGGTGATAAATGTTCAGCCTGGCTCTACTTACCGGACGGTATGGTTAAGCCTTCACTGGTTGTTATGGCCCATGGTTTTGGTGGATTGAGAAACTGCGGGTTAGAACCGTTTGCTGAATTATTCGCCGATCAGGGACTGGCAGTTTTACTGTTTGATTATCGGGGATTCGGGGAAAGTGAAGGTACCCCAAGGCAGTTAATTTCTCCGCGGAGACATGTGGAGGACTATCATGCAGCTGTAACCTGGGCGCGCGGGCGAAAAGATATCAATTCAGATAAGATAGCGCTCTGGGGAAGCTCTTTCAGCGGCGGCCACTCAATTGTGGCGGCAGCTCACGATCCGAAGATCGCCGCTATTTCAGTTCAAGTTCCTTTTGTTTGTGGGATAGCCAGTTCTACCCCTATAGTTATTCAGAACGGTCCGGGGTATTTTTTCAAAGTTGCTTCCTCATCGATCAAAGATTTTTGGCGGGCCGCAACTGCACAGGAACCCTACTTAGTTCAAATTTATGGCACGCCCGATGAATTTGCTATATTAAATACCCGTGATTCCAAAACAGGATATGAATCCCTTATGCCTCCGGGGTTTGACGTGGAAAATTCAACTCCGGCTCGTATTTTTCTTACCATGGCCTTATACCGTCCTACAAGTGTGGCCGGCAGGGTAAAATGCCCGGCACTAGTCATAGCAGGGGATAACGACTCACTAATTCCAATCGAGGCCGTAAAAAAGACAGCAGCGAAAATGAAGCGGGCTGAGTTTATGTCCCTTCCACTTAATCATTTCGACCCCTATTTAGGTGAACCATTCAATCAGGTATCGAAAAAACAGCTCGACTTTCTGAAAACCCATTTATAAGGAAATTATCGAGTGGATTCTGAACTGCTTGTTAACAAAAATGTCAATGATCCATATTATTTTGGCCTGACAATTATGGCGCTTAATAGATTTGATATTAATATTTCAACGATTAGCGTTCGTCTGCCTTACCGGATATTAAATAAAAAGAGCAGCATAAGCTGCCCTCATCCGTATAAGCAGACCTTCATGTGGCGCTCGGGTCGGTTTCCACCGGAGCCCTATCCTCCATATGAAGAAGCGTATTTTTAGTATTAGCAAGTAGTGGCGGATTATTCCATTTACACAGAAGGATTTACACTCCCTAAACCGGAGCTTTTTGAGCATATTGATGGATTGCGTTCATGATCGTGTCGGCGTGACAGCAACGGCCCACCAACTCCGGCATGGATTTGCTACACTGCTTTACGAGGCCGGTATTGATGAGCGCGAAGCTATGGAGCTTATGGGCCATGCTGATATAACCTTGACGCATAAAATTTATACCCATATCAGAAAATCGAGAAAAGAGGAAACCGCCGCTAGATTAAATGAGACTGCAAACAAGTTTTAACTGTGTAGTTACTGTGTAGATTGATGATTAAAAACATATATTTTTAAGCACTTTTACACATTAAAACAAGCATCAAAAAATCCCTGCAAAACCGCACATCTACGATATTCACAAGGATTAGCCAATTATAATTTCATGGTGGAGGCGGCGGGAATCGAACCCGCGTCCGAAAGTCCAATTACAGGAACATCTACGTGCCTAGCCCCGATTGCTTTTCTCGCACCTGAAGAGATAATCAGGGCAAATCCCTTCGGCGCCAGTCCTGTTTAGGTTTCCCCGTTAGGCGGCAGGACAACCTGCCCGCCGGGTAGTCCGGTTATCGACACCCCTGCTCCTTCCCCCGGACAAGGAAAGAAGGGATGCGCTACTTGATTAAGCAGCGTATGCTAAATTATTGTTGGCGTTTATAGCCTTTCCATGTTTTTACCGGGTCATGGTCCCGAGCACGCCATTCCTGCCCTCGCAACTCCCGTCGAATCCAAACGCCCCCATAACTGAAATCTTTATTTGCCGGCCGAAAACAAATAAGCTTAACAACAGGATGAGCCAGCTTAACTTAAATTATACACGCTTGCGGCCGCTTTTTCAACCATAACATAAGGGTTACACCCTATGTAATATCCGTCCTTCTCCGGAGCGAAGATATCTTTTATTCTTTAATTTGCCTTTCCTTGAAAGCACGCTCCATTTCGCGCCGGGCCGTCTTCTCGGCCAGTGCTGCACGCTTATCATAGAGTTTTTTCCCCCGCGCCAGTCCTATCTCTATTTTGATCAGACCCTTTTTAATATATACCCGAAGGGGTATCAACGTATAACCTTTCTCCTTCAACTTTCCGTAAAGCCGGTTGATTTCACGGCGATGCATAAGCAGCTTGCGGGTGCGTAACGGCTCATGGTTATAGCGGTTGCCCTGAGCATAGGCACTGATATGCACGTTATGGAGAAAGAGTTCGCCGCCTTCGATTTTGGCATAGCCTTCACGCAGGTTGATACGGGAATCGCGAACAGATTTAACCTCGGTCCCGGTCAAGACTATGCCGGCCTCATATTCCTCATCTATATGATACTCATGGTAGGCTTTGCGGTTACTACTCACTACTTTTATTTTTTCGCTCATGGATGCCAAACCTTTCTATTTATAGAATGCACCAACTTCCGGTCTTTTCTTCTCCCGCAAGAAAAACCGGGGCAGGCCTTCTCTTAAATTTTTCGACAACAATGTCATATTACCATATTTAACCTCCCGGGGAAAGAAAGAGTTTTTCAATATTTCTTTGGTAGATACCTTAAACAGTTGGGTACAATATAGGTTAGTGTTGTTTAATAAGAATCGCTTTATGGTATAATGTAACAGAATCCTAAAAAGGGAGGTTGTTCAATGAAAGAACAGGTAGAGAGAGCAATTAATTTGATTCGCCCGGCTTTACAGGCGGACGGCGGCAATGTTGAGCTTATAGACGTGGATGAGAAGAGCGGCATCGTCAAGGTTAAGCTTACCGGTGCATGCGGCGGATGTCCGATGGCAGCCATTACCCTGAAGAACGGCATCGAACGGGTAGTCAAGAAGGAAGTTCCCCAGGTTACCGAGGTGGTATCTGTTTAGCTTTTTTAAAAAAATAGATAAAAACAAAACCCGGGATGCCGGGATTTTGTTTGTTTCAGGGAGGATGATCATCTGTAATGGAGGTTTATCTGGATAATTGTGCTACGACCCCTCTTTATGAAGAGATCATTACCCATATGGCTTCTGTACAGTCCCGGTATTATGGAAACGCCTCTTCTGTCCACGGCAAAGGACTGGAGGCCGAAAGGCTGATCAATAGTGCCCGGTCAGAGGTGGCCAAAGCGCTGGGCGTTGACCCCGCAGATATTATCTTCACATCCGGTGGAACAGAATCCAACAATATAGCCATAAAAGGGATCGCCCGACGCTATCATCGACGCGGCAAACATATCATCACCACCCCCATTGAACATCCCTCCACGTTGTATGCATGCCGGCAGCTTGAAAAGGAAGGGTTTGAAATTTCTTTTATCGAAGTTGATAAAAACGGGCAGATCGTTCTGCGGCATCTGGAAGAACTGATCACCCCGCAGACAACGCTGGTTAGTATCATTCATATCAACAATGAGATTGGAACCGTGCAGGATATTGCCGCGGTGGGACACCTGATCCGGAGAATCAACCCGAAGATAGTTTTCCACGTTGATGCGGTTCAATCATTCGGGAAGGCGGTGCTTGATCCTCACGATGCCATGATTGATGCCCTCTCGCTTAGTGCGCATAAGATTCATGGCCCCAAGGGAACGGGGGGCCTGTGGTTGAGAAGAGGCGTCGATCTGGAACCTCTTTTTCAGGGGGGGGATCAGGAGAAGGGGTTGCGGCCGGGCACGGAAAATCTGGCCGGAATAGCCGGTTTTGGCAGGGCCGTATCTATTTATTTTACGCATAAAGATGAACATGCCCGGAGAATGAATGAATTGAAGATCATGCTCGCGGACAAGTTGGGCAAGGCGTTGACAATAGAGATTAACGGGCCTCCACCCGGGGAGGGCGCCCCGCATATTCTCAACTTGTTTTTTGAGGGGGTAAGGGGTGAAGTGTTGGTGCACACCCTTGAAGAAAACGGAGTCTATGCCTCTCCGGGTTCAGCCTGCCACTCACGGCGGCCGGAGCCGAGTCACGTGCTCGCGGCTATCGGTCTTGAGGATAAAAAGATCCGGAGTTCGCTGCGATTCAGTTTCTCGGCGCTGAATACCGCCGCAGAAGTTGAATATGCCGCCGGGAAGATTATCGAAAGTGTAAATAACCTTCAGAAGATCATGATGTAAGGAGATCAACCATCAGGATGAAATTGTTTTTATTGAGATACGGGGAGCTTGCCCTAAAAGGGAAAAATCGTAAAATTTTCGAGGACATGCTGATCAGAAACATCAGAGATGCTTTACAGGGTATATCTGCGGAAGTGAGAAAGACTTACGGGCGGCTCTTTGTACATTTGCATGATGAAAGTTATGAGCGGGAGGTACTGGAGCGGCTTAGAAGAATCTTTGGTTTAGTCTCGATAAGTCCGGTGGAGAGTGCACCCCTAAACATGGATGAAATACAGGCCCAAGCGCTGGACGTAATTCGCAATGAGGCCGTCGCCCCGTTCACATTCAAGGTGGAAACCAGGCGCTCCAACAAGCTTTTTCCCCTTGAATCACCGGAAATAAGCAGAACAACAGGTGCATATATCCTTGCCAACATGGCCGGCAGCAAGGTGGATGTTCATCATCCCGATATCACGCTCCATATTGAAATCCGTGAGAAAAAGGCATTCATCTATCACCGTTTTTACTCCGGAAGCGGCGGCCTGCCCGTGGGCATAAGCGGCAAAGCACTGCTGCTGCTTTCCGGCGGGATTGACAGCCCGGTTGCCGGATGGATGGGAATGAAAAGAGGTCTGGAAGTCGAGGCCCTTCATTTTCATAGTTTCCCCTTTACAAGCGAACGTTCAAAGGAGAAAGTCCTGCAGATTGCCTCGGTAATGGCTCGCTACTGCGGCAAATTAACTCTGCATATTGCCGGATTTACCGAAATACAGAAAACCATTCACAAGGAATGTCCCCCCGCGATGCGTATCACCATCATGCGGCGGATGATGTTTAGGGCAGCCGAAAGAATAGCCGCCGCAAGAGAAGCCGGGGCGCTTATCACCGGCGAATGTTTGGGGCAGGTAGCCAGCCAGACGTTGGAGAGCATTGCGGTAATTGATGTGCTTGCTAAAAGACCGGTCTTCCGTCCCCTGATCGGGATGGATAAACAGGAAATCGTTACCTATGCGCAGAAGATCGGCACCTACGAGATCTCTATCCTCCCTTATGAGGATTGCTGCACCGTTTTTGTCCCCAGGCATCCGGCTACGCGACCGAAGCTTGTATATACGGAGAAAGTGGAAAGCGCACTCGATGTATGCCCGCTTTTAGACAACTGCCTCGAGAATATTGAAACAATTACTGTACAGTCCTAACCCTTTTTTACCTTATCATCACACCATGCCGGCCAAATTCCTAGTTGATAAGATAATGCAGATAAACCGATACAATAATTAAAAGGGAAAAGAGGGCCGCGTTGAGCATGGTTGGCCCGATGGCGAAAGATGGTTCCTGTTCGTAGCGATAGATCGGAGCAGCATAGGTTTTATCCGCCTTCCGGGCATAGTAGATTCCCGCTGCCATCATCAATACGGAGATAATCTGAGGCAGCGAAAATATCCAGAGAAAATCGGGAGTTAAGCGGAAGAAGTCAACCACAAATGAGATGGCACCGTAGCCAACCAGGAACCAGATAAAAAGTTCCCCATGATATGCGATATTTTCTCTCTTCTTCCATAATATATAGAAAAATATATAGAGCATGATAATCAGATATACCTGATCCGGATGCTGGTATTCTCCCTTTACTTCGAGTGCCCACGGAAGCGAAGAAGAGACGGGCAATCCACCGGGAGTATTGCCGATTCTTGATATGGCACTTGCCAGCACCAGCGAGGGGACGGCGGTGTCCAGCAACCTTTTTGAAGTAGAACCCGTCAACAGGATAAAGATCTGCACCAGTAAAAACGCCCCCAGAAACCCTCCTAAAAAAGACAGACCCCCATCCTGAAAAGACCAGATTTGGCGGGGGTTAAGTTTATAATATTCATAGTCTACAAAAACAATATAGGAAAAGCGGGCGCCAATAACCCCGCCCAAAAGAACAAGAATGGCAAAGCTGACAGCTCTATCCGGGTTGATCCCCTTGCGTGAACTCTCCTTGATATAAATAATTAGAGCAACAATCAAGGATATCATGATCGAAAGACTGTATGCAGTTATGGAAAAAGGCCCCCATTTAAAAAAGAGATATTCCATGAAAGACCATCCCGCCCTTCTTTTTTCCCCCACAACTATCCATAAATTATCAGTATAATTCCAAGCCCGGATCAGACGGTCACGTAAAAACCATCATCGTCCCCACAAAAAATCACGGCGAAGATACATCCGCTAAATATTATAGCCACAACGCCGTGGATATAATCACATATTCTTCTTAACCAAGTATTTACTTCTTTATATTTTAAAGTATAATAGATGGTCTTGTAAATACAAGTACCCGACTGATTTTGAAAAGAACCCTACATAGCCTGCCGGGTCAGATTCTTCGCTGCGCTCAGAATTCTCATGCTGCAGCCTACACCACGATAAATGAAAGCATTTTCAGTGTTCGTGCATGCAGGATGATAAAAATATTACTTTCATAACAATGACATAATAATATGCCCGGAATGATAAAAACCATCCTGAATGGTGAGGTTCCTATTCTTCTCTTGCCAAATAAATACCTCTAAAAACCTATAATAACTTTATACTAACAAACGTCTTGACCGGGGGAACGAGGATTGTTTTCCGGTTTCTCCGATTATTAGAAGGAATTACGGGCAAATAACAGAAAAATAGATTATAATATTAGGTAACAACTGAAGGCGTATAACTAGGAGGTTATAAAATATGGCTATCCTGCAGAATATTATCCAATCCATCGGTAATACCCCGTTGGTCAAGATTAATGCACTCAATCCCAACAAAAATGTTACCCTGACCATCAAGATTGAAGGGTGTAATCCGGGTGGAAGTATCAAAGACCGCGTGGCCTACTATATGATTGAGGGTGCCGAGAAGAGGGGAGAACTCAACCGGAACAAGATTATCGTTGAGCCGACAAGCGGGAATACGGGTATCGGCCTGGCCATGGTAGCCGTATACAAGGGTTATAAAATAATAGTAACGATGCCCGAGAATATGAGTATGGAAAGAAGGCGTATTCTGGAAGCTTTTGGGGCTGAAGTAATTCTGACCCCGGCTTGCAAAGGAACAGACGGGGCTATTGAAAAAGCCCTTGAAATGTATCGTGAGCATCCTGAAACCTACTACATGCCCAACCAGTTCAACAATGAGGATAACGTGCGGGCCCATTATGAGACTACCGCTCCCGAAATTTGGAGGCAGACCGAGGGCCGGGTCACCCATCTGGTAGCCGGAATGGGAACAACCGGTACCTTGATGGGCATCTCCAAAAAGCTGAAGGAATTGAATCCGGAAATCAAGATTATCGGCGCTGAACCATATCCCCATCATATAATACAGGGATTAAAAAATATGGAGGAAGCGGTGGTTCCCCAAATTTTTGACCCCTCCCGCCTGGATCAGACGGTCAAAGTAAGTGATGAGGACGCCGCCACCAAGGTTAACCTGCTGGCACGAAAAGAAGGAATCTTTGCCGGGATCAGCACCGGTGCGGCATTACATGCGGCCATGGAAATTTCAAAAAACCTGCGTGAAGGCCTGGTGGTCATCATCTCTCCCGATCGGGGGGAAAAATACGTCTCTTCAGATCTGTTCTGCAATAAATACTGCGAAAACCGGAGTGAGAAGTGCAATGTATTTAATCCGGAATCGGAGTAGGCCGCTTCGATCCACATTTAAAATACAATAAAAAAATGGAGTTCCTTTTCTGATGAACTCCATTTTTTTTAAATAGTTCTCCGGCAGGGACCTACTCTCCCGGGGGCTCTCGCCCCGAGTACCATCGGCGCTGGAGGGCTTAACTGCCGTGTTC
>JBASYW010000076.1:0-3066 GCA_049277715.1 Dethiobacteria bacterium
TACCAGGAATGATCTTGATATGTGGTCGGAACTGATGGCCCGAACTCTGGCCGGCGCCGGCGGCAACAAAGATTCCGTTATCCATATTGCATATGGATATGGTCTCTTTACCGGCGGACTGGGCGTACATTATGGTGCCGAAAAGATTGGGGCCACTGTCGTCCCCATTTCCGGGGGTCAAACAAAACGACAGGTACGCATGATGAAAGATTTAGGAACAACCTTGCTGGCCTGTACCCCTTCTTACGCTCTCAACATTGCCGAAACCATTGAAGAAATGAACATAAATTCCGAAGAACTAAGATTGAAATCCGGCCTTTTTGGTGCCGAACCATGGTCCGATAAGATGAGAGAACTGCTGGAGCAAAAACTGCATATCGATGCGTATGACATATATGGTTTAAGCGAGATAATCGGCCCGGGTGTCTCCAGTGAATGTTCCGCCAAAAACGGACTGCACATTCATGAAGATCATTTTATTCCCGAGATAATCGATCCCGTCACCGGCGAAGTCCTCCCTGATGGCAGTATGGGGGAACTGGTCATAACCACCATTACCAAGGAGGCCCTGCCCATAATCCGATACCGGACCGGGGATATCACCTCGATAACCCGCCGGGTCTGTGCCTGTGGCCGCACTCATGCACGAATGTCCAAGGTTACCGGACGCACCGATGATATGATTATCGTGAGAGGGGTAAATGTTTTCCCCACCCAGGTAGAAAGTATTTTGCTGGATATCGGCCAAACAGCACCCCATTATCAGCTCATTGTCGATCGGGTCGGCGCGATGGATACCCTTGAAGTCCAGGTAGAGGTCTCCCAGCAGATGTTCTCGGATAAAGTGAGGGGATTGGAGGAGCTGGAAGCTTTAATCAGCGGGGAAATCAATAATCTGCTTGGCATCAATGTAAAAATCAAACTCGTTGAACCAAAGACGATTCAACGCAGTGAAGGAAAGGCTCAGCGTGTAATAGACCGCAGGGTATTTAAATAAAAAGTAAAATCTACACTAAACCAATTTCTTTCAAGGAGGTCTTTTAAATGGTTAAACAGATATCAATTTTTTTGGAGAACAAATGCGGGCGGTTGGTAAAGGTAACTCAGGTTTTAGGAAAACACAAGATCAACATTCGTGCACTGACAATTGCCGATACCTCGGATTTTGGAATATTACGCATCATTGTTGATGATCCGGACAGAGCACTCACCGTATTGAAAGAAGAAGGCTTTATCGTTACCGTAACCGAAGTGATCGCCGTCGAAGTTCCCGATCATCCCGGCGGTCTGGCCCGGATTCTGGAATATTTTGAGGAAACGGGTATAAATATCGAATATCTTTATTCCTTTGTTGAAAAACCTGCTCATGATGCCCTGATCCTCATGCGCCTTGAAAATGCTCAGAAAGCAATGGAGATCCTGAAAGAAAAAAATATTAATATTTTGGATGGCAAACGGATCTACTCGCTTTAAAGCGGATAAAAAGCCAATATGCGGATAAAATGCCAACAATACAGATATAAGGAGCTGAATTATTTATGCAGAAGTGGCAAAAAAACGATTACATCTCCATGGACGAGCTTTCTACACTTCAGGAAAATAAATTTTGTGCCATCGTAAAACATGCTTCCCGTAGCCCGTTTTATAAAGCACATTTTAAAAAAACGGGGATCGATCCCCAAAAAATAAAGAAGATTGATGACCTGAAATCACTGCCCTTTACTACCAAAGCGGATCTGCGAAAAAGTTATCCATACAAGATGGCCGCCGTACCAATGGATAAGATTATACGTATTCATGCCTCTTCCGGCACAACGGGAAAGCCGATCGTCATGGGATATACAAAAGGAGATATTGCCGCATGGGCACAGATTGTGGCCAGAATGTGTATCATGGCCGGTGTTACCCCCAAAGATATTGTCCAGATCTCCTTCGGCTACGGGCTGTTTACCGGCGGATTCGGACTTCATTATGGTCTGGAAAAATTGGGAGCAACCGTAGTGCCTTTTTCCAGCGGTAACACGGAAAGACAACTTATGCTGATGGAAGACTTCAAGACTACCGCTCTGGTAAGCACGCCCTCATTTGCTCTTTATATGGCCGAGGTTGCTCTGGAAAAAGGGATTGAACCGACAAGCCTTAATCTGCGTCTGGGCCTGTTTGGCGGCGAACTCTGCTCCGATCTGGTCAGGGAAGAAATTCAACGGAAATGGAAAATCAAAGCCACTTCCAACTACGGTCTCACCGAAGTCGGGGGGCCCGGCGTTTCCGGTGAATGCGAAGAGCTGGAGGGTATGCATATTCTCGAAGATTGCTTTATTGCCGAAATAATAGATCCCAAAACAGGTCAGCAGCTTCCGGATGGAGAGACCGGCGAGCTGGTCCTGACTCCTCTTTTCAAGAAAGGGTTTCCGGTGATCCGATATCGTACCGGCGATATTACCCGCTTTATCCCCGAACCATGTAAATGCGGACGTTCCTTGAAGAGGATGGGCTATATTACCGGCCGTACAGATGATATGATTATTTTCAAGGGAGTAAACATCTTCCCCTCGCAAATCGAGGAGGTTCTGGCCACATACAGTGAAGTATCTTCACATTACCGGCTTGTATTATATAAAGAAAAGGGCATTAACAAAGATCTGGAAGTCCAGGTAGAACTGACGCCGGAAGGCTTTTCCGATAGCTTCCGCGAGATGGAGCTTCTGGAAAACAATATCCGCTCCGGTCTCCGTTCCGCCCTCTCCGTATCTCCCCGCGTCAAATTGATGGATCCAAAAACATTACAGCGTACAACCGGCAAGAGCAAACGCGTCTTTATAGTCGAAGGAGATGAAACAGTTTAAAATGATAAAAAAGATTTTAACCGGAAACGAGGCTATCGCCAGAGGAGCTTTTGAAGCCGGTGTTACAGTGGGCACCGCTTATCCCGGAACCCCCAGCACGGAAATACTTGAAAATTTAGCACGGTACCCCGGAATTAACTGTAACTGGTCCACAAATGAGAAAGTGGCATTGGAAGTGGCCATCGGTGCCTCCCTGGAAGGGGCAAGAGTGCTTGTCGCC
>JBASYW010000077.1:0-3714 GCA_049277715.1 Dethiobacteria bacterium
CCGCCGGATACCGACGGAATCTCCATTGTTCCGGAGTTGCTGGGATTGTCGGCGCAGCAGGAGAGGCACGAGTACCTGTACTGGGAGTTCCACAACGAGATATGGTCATCGAGCCAGGCGATCCGGATGGGCAACTGGAAGGGGATTCGCCGGAAACCGGGAGCGGCTCTTGAGATCTACGATCTGGAGAAGGATGTAGCCGAGCGGCAGGATGTGGCGTCGGATTATCCCGAAATAGTGGAAAAAGTCGAGGCATACATGGATGGCGCCCGGACCGAATCCCGGATCTGGCCTTTGGGGAGATTCAACCTGTTCCGGTTTCTGATTTCGCAGTTTTATGATTAGGGTTCAAATTAAAGGGAGAAGCTTGAAATATCGGAGCATTGGCTTTTAAAAATGAGAGGGTAAAAGAGTAAAAAGGAGAGATAGGGAAGGAGGTTGATGCCGGTGGGCAGGCCGGTGGTGTTGTTGTTGGGGGCCTCCGGTTCGATGGGCGGCGCGGCTCTGAAGGAGCTGTGGAAACGTCGCGATGAGTTCGGCATACGCAAGTATGACCTCGTGCTCCTGCAGAGGCCGTCTGCGGCCAACAAAGCCATGTTTGCACCCTATGAGGCGGAATGCGGTATCGCCGGTATCCCCGGAGAAGGCGTGGTCTGTGGAGAAGGGTTGAAGATTGTCTGGGGAGATGCCACCGTCTATGAAGACATTGTCGAGGCGGTTAAAGGGGTGGATCGGGTTCTCTGCCCGATGGCCTTTATAAGCCCGGAGGCGGACCGTAACCCCGAAATGGCGAGGGCGGTCAATACCACGGCCATCGAGTATCTGGTGAGAGCCATAGAAGAGCAGCCCGGCGGAGCGGACCGTATCAGGTTGATCTACGTGGGGACGGTGGCACAGACGGGAGACCGCCGGCCGCCGATCCACCGGGGGAGGGTGGGTGATCCGCTTAAACCGAGCATCCATGATTACTATGCGACGACCAAGATTGCCGGTGAGCGCGCGGTGCTTGAATCCAACCTGCGATACTGGGCTTCATTGCGCCAGACCTTTATCATGATTCCGGATATCTTCAGCCTGCAGGATCCGATCATGTTCCACCAGCCGATCAATTCTTTTATGGAGGCCAACACGGCGGTCGATGCGGGGCGGGGCCTGGTAAACTGCCTGGAGATCCCCGGGGATTCATCTTTCTGGCGGCGCGTTTACAATATGGGCGGCGGCCCCCGGAACAGGATTGCCTACATTGATTTTCTGCAGGCGGTTCTGGGATTGATGGGGATGGATGTGCGCCGGGTATGTGAGCGGAGGTGGTTCGCCCTTCGCAACTTCCATATGCAATATTTTCTGGATTCGGTGGAGCTGGATAGCTATATACATAACTTTGGCGAGACCCTGGAAGATTTTTTACGGCAGGTGCGGAAGAATTTGCCCGGCTCTTTAAAGGCTTTGGCGGCCATCAACAAGGTTTTCCCTCCCTTTCGCCGTCTGGCGGAGAAGATAACCTACCGGAGATTCAAGAAGGTGGCACTGCAGGAGGGAGGGCCGCTGTACTGGTACCGGAACCGTAAGGAGGAGATGATCTCTGCCTTCTACGGCTCTTTTGAAGATATGGAGGCGATACCCGACTGGTACACGGATATGCCGGCGGGAACGTTCGGACGGCCGGAGCCTGCATGGCGGCGGCTAGACCATGGTTACGACGAGACCAAGGAGAGCTTGGAGCGGAGCGATCTGCAGGGGGCGGCGGAGTTTCGGGGAGGGGATTGTCTTACCGCCCACTGGGATGGAGATATGTACATGCCTCTGGCCTGGAGATGCGCCCGCGGGCATACTTTCGAGGCGCGGCCCTATACCGTTTTGAAGGCGGGGCACTGGTGCCCGCAATGTGTGCCGCCGCCCTGGGATTACGACGGGGAGGCAAGGATTAATCCTTTCTTTGCTCAGGTCCTTGTCTCCCGACCGGCGCGAGGTTGACGGCGATTGATCGGGAAGTGCCGGTGATAGCCGGGGAGAGGTCTTCTGTTTTTTTGCTGCTTGCCGTCTGCCGCAAGGCGGAAGGTTATCTGATTTCCCGCGCCCTCTATTTGCGGGTGCACCTGAGGAGGATGAGGGGGAGGCTACGATAGGGTGAATGGGAAAAAGTTGAATTTTCTTCTGGTAAAGCCGGCCGGTCCCGACTGCAATATGGCCTGCACTTACTGTTTTTATTATCATAAAGCGGATCTGTTTGGAGAGGCCAAACGGCACCTTATGAATAAGGAGACGCTGGAGATAACCACAAAACAGATGCTGGCGTCTGCAGACAGGCCCGTTACCATCGCCTGGCAAGGGGGTGAGCCCACTCTGGCGGGCTACTCTTTTTTTGAACGGGCGGTGGCTCTGCAGGAGAAGTACAATTGCGGGTTTGAAGTGGGGAACGCCTTTCAGACCAACGGCTATCTCCTTAATCATAAGTGGTCCCGATTCTTTAAGAGGCACAATTTTCTGGTGGGGCTCTCACTGGATGGGCCGGAACACGTCCATGACCGCTACCGAATGTTAGCGGATGGGCGGGGTTCCTGGCGGAAGGTTACCGATAATCTAAAGATATTGCTGGACCACGGGGTGGCGGTCAACGCCATGACCGTGGTCAACGATTATTCCGTCAATTTCCCGGAAGAGATCTACGCGTTCCATAAAGAAATGGGGCTGGTCTACATGCAGTTTTTACCCTGTGTGGAGACGGACCCCGCCGATATCACCTCCGCCGCCCCGTTTTCCGTCACGGCGGCGGCCTACGGCGAGTTTCTCTGCAAGCTGTTTGACCTCTGGACGGCTGATTTTCATGACGGCATCCCTCAGACCTCGATCCGCTTTTTTGACTCGGTGATGCTCTCCTATATGGAGCAGCCTCCCGAGGAGTGCACTTTCTTTGACGAGTGCGGCGCCTATCTGGTCGTGGAACACAACGGCGATCTCTATCCCTGTGATTTTTTCGTCGAGCCCCGTTTAAGGCTGGGCAATGTGCACCAGGATAATATGTTGGAGATACTCAACTCCGTGCGGCAGAGGAACTTCGGGAAGAATAAAGTGTCGGTACCGGAAAACTGCCGGAAGTGCCCGTGGCTGAAGCATTGCAAGGGCGGGTGCCTGAAGGATAGGGTGCGCGATCCCCGGGATGAGGGCAGGAACCATTTTTGCCGGGCCCAACAGATATTTTTTAGCTACGCCGATAACAAGTTAAAGGAGTTGGCGGCTCATTTTACCGCCGTGCTTGCCGCCGGGCGGGGAGGCGGCAGATGAGGCGGTCCTCCGATTGTTCCCCCGGCCCGCCGGCTTCAACCTATTTCGTCTTATTTCTATTAGAGTAATAATTTTTATCATCATGATGATAAAAGCAGACTGTGGTGGTTAAGATTCTTCGGTCGCGTCCGCTCCCTCTGAATGACAAAAAATAAACCTGCCATTCAACAAAGTGCATATATTATAATGCCCTCCATATGCCTTCATTTGAGTTGTTCTGCATCCTTTTTTGTTATTGCATTTATTTATCCTGTCATTCCGTTTTTTATCTTGTCATCCAGAGCGAAGCGAAGGATCTTGTGAGAAAACCAACATTTCGTTCAGGATAACAGCGGGTATATAAACATGAAGCCGCCGATGAGCCTGTGGTGCTTGCGTTCCGGGTGATAATGGAGGCACGGAGTGGTTAAGATTCTTCGGTCGCGTCCGCTC
>JBASYW010000078.1:0-1699 GCA_049277715.1 Dethiobacteria bacterium
GAGGATGTTATCCGTATTTCTTGCCGCTTTTTCCGGTTCAAAAGTGCCGGCGATAACCTCATTGGCCCATGCCTGGCATTTCGGAATCATTTCGCTGACCAGACACTGGGTCATCAATAACGGAAGCCGTCCGGCCTCCTCGCCGCTGTTGGCTGTGATCTTCCTGGCCCTTAACAATGCACTTTCAGCCGCAAAAACCTCCATCGCCATATTGGCCAGGGCAACCAGTACCTCCTGCTCCTGTTCGATTGCCTGCTCAAATTTGCGCGCCGCATTACCGCAAGCAAGCAGAAACAGTTTTTTCATGTTTTCAATGACGAAAGCTTCCTTGTCCGGAGATTCCGTGGGCACCTCCATCCCTTTGAGCTTATCGAGCTCATCTTTCAAACCGAAGACGGCGTCCATAAAAGGCAGATCACCGCTCATCGCTTTGGGGAGAAGGGTTCCGGGGATAAGCATACGGTTATCTTCGTTGGTACCTTCAAAAATCCGGTTGATCCGGCTGTCCCGGTACAACCTCTCGACGATATATTCAGCCGAATAACCATAACCGCCGTAAATCTGCACCGCTTCATCAACGATGCCATCCAGCCCTTCCGAGCAGTAAACTTTGTTGATTGAACATTCGATCGCATACTCCCGGATCGCATTGACTACCTGCTGGTTGGCATCTTCGGCGTTCATATCCACATCTTCCATCTTGGTGTCAATGAGCCCGACCGTGCGATAGACCATACTTTCCATGGCATAAGTTTTGATCAGCATATCGGCAATCTTATTCTTGATCAGGTTGAACTGCGCGATCGGCTGATTGAACTGATGCCTCTCCAGCGCATATTCAATCGAAGCCATAATCGCTTTCTTGGCTCCGCCGACCGCACCGGCAGCCAGCTTGAAACGGCCGATATTCAGAATGTTCAACGCCACCTGGTGTCCCTTGCCAATCACATGAAGAACGTTTTCCACGGGAACCTTGCAATCTTCCATGATCACGCTGCAGGTCGAAGACCCGTGAATCCCCATCTTCTTCTCCTCGGGGCTGATGGAGAGTCCTTCAGAATCACGATCAACGATAAACGCGGTAAATTTCTCTCCGTCAATCTTGGCAAAAACAATGATCACATCCGCCCAGGCAGCGTTGGTAATAAACATCTTGGTACCGTTGAGTATGTAATGCTTGCCATCTTCGGTAAGGACTGCCGTTGTCTTGGCATTCATAGCATCGGACCCGGCTTCCGGCTCGGTCAGCGCATAGGCTGCAATTTTGTTTCCTACCGCCAGATCGGGAAGGTAACGCTCTTTCTGCTCTTTAGTACCGAAATAAACGATGGGCAGAGTCCCGATACCGGTATGGGCACCGAAAGCCGTGGAGAAGGAACCCGAGTAGGTCAAGGTCTCGGCAATGAGCGCCGAAGTGGTCTTGTCCCCACCATCTCCGCCATACTCCTCGGGGACATCACTGCCCAGAAGCCCCAGCTCCCCCGCTTCCTTTAACAGGCCCACCGTAACTCCTTCGGCCTTGGCTTCAATCTCATCGTTCCGGGGAAATACTTTGTTCTCACCAAAATCATCACATGTTTTTTTGATCATGAGGTGCATATCATCCAACTCTTCAGGGGTAAATACATCATCGGGACCTAACTGACTGAGCAAGAAGGCCCCACCTTTTACATAATCTTGTTTACTCATACATCTATTC
>JBASYW010000079.1:0-2287 GCA_049277715.1 Dethiobacteria bacterium
AAACAAAGATGTACTGGGCGACTAAAGGACCAGAGAACACTGAAAAAACAGTTATGGCCGCATTAAAAAGAGCGGATGAACTGAACGTCAGGCGGATTGTCGTGGCCTCCAATACGGGGGCTACAGCCCGGAAACTGATCGGCGCCGGCCGGGAGATCGTATGCGTAACCCATCAGGTAGGGTTTAACGCTCCCGGAGAAGATGAGATGGGGAACGAGATAAGAGCCGTTCTTGAAGAACGGGGGGTAAAGGTACTTACGGCCACGCATCTTTTGGCCGGCGTGGATCGCGCGTTACGCTTCAAATTTCAGGGGGTTTACCCGGCGGAAATCATCGCCTCCACCCTGCGCATGCTGGGGCAGGGGGTCAAGGTTTGCGTGGAGATCGGGTGTATGGCTCTGGATGCAGGCCTGATTCCTTACGGAGAGGAGATCGTTGCCGTTGCGGGAACGGGCCGGGGTGCCGATACTGCCTGTGTAATAGTTCCTGCTCATTCTCAGTATTTTTTTGATACGCAGATCAAGGAGATAATCTGCATGCCGCGGGAAAAATAGCAGGATGCAGCCGATCTTTCCTCCCTTTGAACTTCAGGGAGGGGGCGGCGGGCCATTGCAGATCCAAAGAGCCAACCGGGGAATCATCCCGGTCAACCGGTCCGGTAAATACCTTATCAAGTAAACGGATATATTAATTATAAAAAGGAGTTTTAAAGTATGAATGGCCCTGGAAATGATGGCAAATTAATCCTCAAGCTCAGAGGGATGAGTTGCACCTCTTGCGCAAAGAGGATTGAGGATAGCCTGGGCGGAAAGAGAGGCATCAATGATGCTCGGGTTAATTTTGCCGCCGAAAAAGCCTATATATACTACGATACTCATCAAGTGGCCGCTGATGAAATTATCAACATCGTCCGGCAGTGTGGTTTTGAGGCCGGTATTGTTATGGATGGGATGGGGGAGGAAAAGACATCTTCCGTATCAATGGCGGCCATCGATGACGAAGAAATCGCTGCCGGTGAAGCACGCCGCAGGATGCTGCACGCGGCCCTGCCGGCAGGATTGATCTTTGTGCTGATGATTATAAATATATTCTGGACGGCGATCCCTTATTATCATCTCCTTGTTGCCGTTCTTGGTTTTCCGGTTGTGTTTCTGGCCGGGGCGGAGACTCACCGCCGCAGTTTGCTTTCTATAAGCCGGGGAACAGCCAATATGGATGTATTGATCTCTCTGGGCTCGGTCCCGCCATATCTGGTGGGGATAGCCGCCTTCTTTTTTCCTCTGCCGTCATTTATGGAGATGAGTTCCATGATTGTTGCTTTTCATCTTCTGGGTCGTTATCTGGAACGAAGGGCAAGAGGACAGGCCTCCTCGGCGATCCGAAAACTTTTGGAGCTGGGGGCGAAAACAGCAAGAATCATGGTCGAAGGGGAAGAGAGGGAGGTTCCGATAGAGGAGGTGGTTGAGGGGGATCTTATGCTCGTGCGTCCCGGGGAGAAGATCCCTACCGACGGCTTAATTGTGAAAGGGGCCGGCGCCGTTGATGAATCCATGGCTACCGGAGAATCACTTCCGGTAGATAAAAATGAGGGTGATTCCGTTATCGGAGGAACCGTTAACCATCTGGGAGTGATGACTGTACGGGCCACCCGGGTAGGCAAAGATACTTTTTTATCTCAGGTCATGCTTCTGGTCGAGGAGTGTCAGGGATCTCGCGTGCCTGTACAGGATTTTGCCGATCGCCTTACAGGGTATTTTGTGCCGGTGGTCATTGCTCTGTCGATATTGACGTTTCTGATGTGGATCATCTTTCCGGAGTTTTTTTTAAATATTGGCAGATGGGGGGCGCATTTTTTGCCCTGGATAAATGTGAACCCGGGCACTCTTACCCGGGGGGCCGTCACTGCTGCGGTGGCCGTGCTGGTTATATCCTGCCCTTGTGCTCTGGGGCTTGCCACTCCTGCGGCGCTGATGGTGGGAAGCGGTATAGGAGCGGAGAAGGGAGTCCTCTTTCGGCATGGCGAGGCTATTCAGACGCTGAAGGAGGTCCGGGCAATTGTATTTGATAAAACCGGAACATTGACTGCCGGACGGCCCAAGGTTACCGGTCTTGAGCCGGAGGGCGGTTTTTCAGATCATGATCTGCTCTGTTATGCCGCCACCGTTGAGAACGCCTCCGAGCATCCCCTGGCAGCCGCGGTGCTCGAGAGAGCACGTGAAGAAAAAATCAAGATCAGGCCGGTCAGTGAATTTTTGTCCGTTACCGGCAAGGGCGTAAAAGGGATTGT
>JBASYW010000080.1:0-1919 GCA_049277715.1 Dethiobacteria bacterium
GCATCCGGCTTTCGATTTTCTTGTTGCCCAGCGCCACCTCGACATCCAAATCCTAGATCAGCTTATCCACGCCTTCAAACGGCCGATCTAGCTCGGCAGCAACCGTTTCAGGGAAGCATTCCAGCATCCACACCAGCGTGCGATAGTGCTGGAGAAGCATCAGCGTGTTGTGATAGCAGTTTTTTGTCTTTTCCTGTCTGGCAGCACGCTTTTGTGCATCGTCGATCTGGCTGTCTCCCAAGATGCCTCGCTTTGTCAGAAGTGTGATAAAAGCGTCTGACTGCGCTTGTATTCGTTTTTCCTGCTGCTCATATTGCAGCTCATCCTGTTTGCTCATGATAAAACATCTCCTTTGCGATTTTGGTGATATCCGTCGGCCTGCACGGTCCGCGGATTTTATTTGATTCCTGTACCTTTAGTCCGGAATACTCTTTACTCCGGCAGACATACTCACAATTCTTACAGTTCCAACACGGAGAAAAATACGCGCGTATTATACTGTCCGAAAGTGCAACGCGATTTTCTTCCACATTGTCATTCGACTTTTCCACGGCATTTCTGCTGTACCATGTGACTAGGCGGTTGATATGATCGTTGTCACTGCCTACCTTGTGCGTATTTGCACCCCAAATGCGTATTTCGCCAAGAATACGCAGGATTTCTGTCTGCTTAGGCAAGGAAACCTCGGTATCCATCGGATACGATTTATTGAAAACGAGGCAGCCGTAAGAGCCGGGAAGACGGTACAGAGCAAAGACATCCCCGTGCTTTTTGAAAAATCTCCATACCTTTGTCTTTTCCCAGCCCCAACGCTTGCCCAGTTTTTCCATCGTTAATATGGCGCCGTAATTGCCGTATTGAACAGCTGGCGCCATAAAAGAAAACGCATTGCCCGGTTCCTCTGATACTGTGTGGCACCAGAGATCCAGCCATGCGTCTGCTTCATCAAATGTATATTGCTCCCCGGCAAGTCGCTGCGTAATATTGCGGGGGAGGCAGAGAAACCCAAAACCGTCTGTGGCATACACGGTTCCGTTCATGCATTCCTCGCCGGAGCATTTTACGACCCAATCCGTTAATTGATAGGTCAGCTTTTTGGTTTTGCTGTCCAGCGTATATTTCAGATAACCGAGGGCTGATAGCTTATCCAGTATTTCTAAAGCCTGTGTGCGGCTTCTGATGCCGAGAATACTCTTCAGCCCAACAATACCTCCGGACCACATTCCGGGGCTCACAGCATTCTTATGACCACAGTAGGAGGCATGTCCTTTGCGAAATGCAGCTCGGGCGGCGAGCTTTGCCCAGGCACCCATAATGCCTTTGCCGGCCGGCAGGGTATCTCTCCGCAGCTTTACCCATTCATACTTCATCAAGCATTTCAACATCAGCGCCACCTTCCTTGGAATAATAAGAAAGACGACCTTTCCGTCGTCCCATAGTATCAGTCTTCGATTCTTACAATCAGTCCGTTCAATCTGAACAGTTTCACGCCTTTGAGATACCAGAACTCACCGAGTTCGATTCTCGTCGGGATCCACTCTCCGTCAAGCAGCACCTCCAGCCGTTCTCCGCAGTGAAGGCCGCCGTAGTAATCCAGCGGCCCGAAGCGAATGTCCATCCGACCGATCACATCATCATAAATCAGTACACCTTGTTTTTTCATTCTTATCCTCCTCGTGAAATGGGAAAAGCCGAATGGGTTTCAACGCTCATTCGGCTTTTCTGTGTGGCAGGTTATGATTGAAAATGTTGCTCGAATACAAACTCCTTTCTAAATGTAATTGTTTGGACTAAATCATCATACTCGCGTCTAAATGCTTAAAGGCTTTCTGACTGAGTCCTATTATATCACTCTCATCGGTCTTGAACTCAATCGCCGGCGCGACAATCGCGTTCGCAAACCCCGTAATCGGCACAAT
>JBASYW010000081.1:0-5406 GCA_049277715.1 Dethiobacteria bacterium
CGCTTATGCTGTCGGCAGCACCATGGAAAATCCATCTTTAACGGAGATACTGACGGATGAAACAGATGCACAGGACCAAGGATCGCATGACAAAAGTGAAGAGGAAAGACAAAAACAGCGTGAAGAAAGCTTGAAAAAAGAACTTGGAGATCTGTTTGTGCCTCTGCCTTCTTTGGAGAACAGGGTGCCGAACCCGCCGGTCAAAGCCAAGGGGTTGTATCTGACCGGACATTCGGTTGGTCTGAAAACCCGCTATGACAATATCTTGAAACTGCTCGATTCAACCGAGCTCAACGCCCTGGTTATCGACGTCAAGGACGACCATGGAAGAATAACTTATAATAGCGAGATAGAATATGTAAAAAAAATCGATTCCCAGTATCTTCCTCCGCCAATTTCCGATATAAAAGAGATATTGAATGAGCTCAATCAGAAGGATATTTATCCGATCGCCAGAATTGTTGTTTTTAAAGACCCTTTTTTCGCCGAAAAACGGCATGATCTGGCCATACAGCGTTCCGATCGCCAGGGAATGTGGAGAAACAATAAGGGTGTGGCCTGGGTCAACCCATATATGAAAGAGGTATGGGATTACAATATTGCCATCGCCAAAGAAGTTGCGTTGCTGGGATTTCGGGAAATTCAATTTGATTATGTTCGCTTCCCTGAAGGGGCCAGGTTTATTGAAAACGAAGTCCATTATCCGGATAATAACGGGATCGCCAAAGATGATATCGTTGCTGAATTTGTCAAATATGCGGGCAAACAACTTGAAGATTACGATGTGCATCTGGCGGTCGACGTTTTTGGAGTCATATCCTCTTCCTGGGGAGATCCGGATCTGATCGGACAGACATGGGAGAATATCGCCCCCTATACCGATTATATCTGTCCGATGATCTATCCCAGTCATTATGGTCGCGGTTATTTCGGTTTTGCGGTGCCGGATGCACTTCCCGGTGAGACAGTCAGAGAAGCCCTTACGGATTCCATAAAAAGAAATGCACAGATTGAAACCCCTCCGATAATTCGTCCGTGGTTACAAGGGTTTACCGCCACGTGGATTGATGGCCATATTCCTTACGGTGCAAATGAGGTGCGCCTGCAAATCGATACAGCCTTGAAACTCGATTTAGATGAATATCTGATCTGGAATGCCGGAAATGTCTATCCGGAAGGAGCTTTTCTGCCTAAAATAAAGGCCGAGGAGCGTATCAGAGAGATAAAATTATCGAAGGAGAAGAAGCATCTCGATGCTCTTGGCCGCTCACCTCAAGATGCCGCCGAGATATATCTTGATGCTCTGAACAGGGGGGACTGGCGCGAAGTATATGCTATTCAGGGGACGGGTTTTAAACTTGATCCGGAAATTATCCGTCGGCGGGTTGGCTCCCGAAATATTAAAATTAATGGTGCCGCTGTAGCTATTGACGGGGGGCTGAATAACGATACGACACGCTTAATAATCAATCTGGAAGTATCCATCGGCGGCCGGAACAAGAAGTTGATTGATGAGCAATGGCGTGCTGTTATGGAAAATAACGTCTGGAAGATTATCCCCTCGGATTTATTCTTGAATATCATGGCCCAAGCACAAGATTAATTATTGAAAAAGGGTTTTAGAATTATATGTAGAAATATTCTTAATAATAACATAACTATGAGAGGGTTCTCCACCGCAGCGAAAGATGATTTCACCTAAAGCAAACTTTTGCAGCATTTTTTGAAGAATAGTATGACGCTCATACATCTTCCGTTTTCAGCGGTACACAATTTAAAGTAAATAACCTGTGGCAATGCAATTATTTATGATCTCGGAAACGGCAACCCAACGTCGGGGCATCAGCATGGCCGGTATATATTTTATTAATAATACTTTTACTTTTTATCAAAGGAGATAAGCAGTGACAGATATCGCTCCGAACAGACGCAAAGATCTGGAACCTTTTTTTAAGGCCCGTTCCATAGCCGTTATCGGCGCTTCTCCACATTTTAACAAGCCCAACGGACGCCCTCTTCAATCACTCCTGAACTCAGGCTACAAGGGAACCATCTACCCGGTCAACCCTAATTACCGATCTATAGCCGATTTAATCTGTTATCCTTCCATCAAAGATATACCCGGTCAGGTTGAGCTGGCCGTTGTAGTGGTACCGGCAGCCGGCGTGCTGCCAATGTTATACCAGTGTGCGGAAAAAGGTGTCAAGGGAGCAGTGGTTATTACTTCCGGTTTTTCGGAAACGGGAGAGCAGGGCCGGCAGCTGGAGGTTGAGATGGCCAAACTGGCCCGCCGCTCCGGAATGCGTATCATGGGCCCCAACTGCCTGGGAATGATCAACAATTTAAATGGCCTCTGGGCCAGTTTTGCTCACTTGTTAATACAGAAAGAACATTACTATGAACGCCGTTTCAGCCTGATTTCACAGAGCGGTTTTTTTGGAGCCTTTATATACAGGATGGCCGGACAGGAGAAACTGGCTTTCAATCATTTCGCCAGTGTAGGCAACCAGGCCGATCTTAACTTTACCGACTTTCTCGAATATATGATAGAAGATCCTGCCGTGGAAATTATCAGCGGTTATATTGAAGGGCTAAAAGACGGCGGTAAATTTCTGGCAACCGCCCGAGAGGCCCTGGCCAGGCGGAAGCCTTTTGTGGCCATGAAAGTAGGTCGTACCGGTGCCGGTGCCAGAGCCGCCTCTTCGCATACCGGTTCTCTGGCCGGTATAGATCGTATTTACGATGCCGCATTCAATCAAGCCGGGATTATTCGTGCTGATTCATTGGAAAAATTGCTGGCGGCACTCACCCTGTTTGCAACGGAGCGACGGCCGCATGGTCCCCGGGTCGCCATCATCTCCACCTCCGGTGGCGGGGCGGTGATTCTTTCTGACGAATGTGAGCAACATAACCTGGAAGTAGTTGAATTCACACCGGAAACCCGCCGTGAACTGGATGAGGTGTTGCCGTTCTTTGCCTCATCGGCCAATCCCGTTGACCTTACCGCCCAGATAATCACCGAGCCCGATCTCCTGTTGAAATGTTTCAGGCTGGTCGAGGCCGATCCCAACGTGGACATGATTATTGTCAGTTTGCATGTAAGTTATGAACTGGCCAGGACGGTCACCGAGACCATGGTGGAACTGTATCAGCAGGTAGAAAAGCCTGTACTGGCCATCGGCTATCCTTTTGGCGACATTGCGGAAGTAGAAAAAATGCTGGACCGGATGCGATCGATAGGACTGCCGGTGATTAAAACGACAGACAATGGTATCTGGGCCATTTCCATGCTGATGAAGTGGTTGCAAAAAACGGGGCGGATCATTCCGCCAGATGATGTTTTACCCGGACCGGAACGGGAAGCGGCTCTTCAGGTATTCCGCTCCCTGCCCAAAAACAGGAAACACCTGACTGAGTTTCAGGCGGCCAGTGTTTTAAGGGCTTATGGCATTGATATTCCCGAGGCGGACCTGGCCTTCTCGTCCACGGAAGCAATGCGAATTGCCGACCGTCTTGGTTATCCGGTAGTGTTAAAAATCCAGTCCCCCGATATTTTACATAAGACCGATGTCGGCGGACTGGCCGTCAACTTAAACGGCTCGGAGGAGGTTGAAGAAGCATACCGTCGCATCAGCAGTACTGTCGGCAAAAAAGCTCCCGGTGTCAAGCTGGAAGGTATGCTGGTGCAAAAAATGCTTCCTCCCGGCCGGGAAGTAATCGTTGGCGTAAAACAGGACGCGGTTTTCGGGCCGGTGATCATGTTTGGAGTGGGCGGTATTTTTGTTGAAGTTCTGGAGGATGTTTCCTTTAAAGTGGCTCCTCTGACTCGCGATGATGCTACCGACATGATCCGGGAAATTCGCGGTTACCCACTTCTTGCGGGCACCCGCGGCGAGCAACCGTCAGACCTGGCCGCCCTGGAGGATATTCTTTTGAAAATTTCAAGACTGGCCCTGGAACTGAAAGATGAGATTGAAGAGATGGATATTAACCCCCTCCTGGTCTTTAATGCCGGGGAAGGGGTGGCCGCCGTTGACGCACTGATTACCAGAAAAAACGCCGGTGGCAAACAGTAGAATCGTAAACCCGGATAAAATCACCGCGTAACTAGGATATCTCCGGCCCACATTCCTTACAGATTCATTTCCCGCCAAAGTGCCTCCAAATATCACCTTCCTGCAGATAAACATGTATAAATATAATCTCCCTTTCGTAAACTAGGCTTATCGAAAGGGAGGATGTGAACAACTTGCCTGCTTCATACCGAAGATCAAAAACTCATTTTCGCAGATCAAGAGGAACATTCAGGCTAAAAAAAACAGATGACCGGACCCTTGATAATATAGAGAAATTGGGGCAGACCGATATTATCAATCCTCAAAGCAATATTCATACCATCTCCATTATCGGGCAGATAGAGGGCCATATGGTTTTACCTCCCCAAAATAAAACAACAAAATATGAACATGTAATTCCCCAACTGGTAGCGATAGAACATAACCCCGACATCAAGGGGTTGCTGATTATCCTGAACACCGTTGGCGGGGATGTGGAAGCCGGTTTGGCCATTGCCGAAATGATAAGTACCCTCTCCAAACCAACGGTTTCCCTGGTTCTTGGCGGCGGGCACAGTATCGGCGTCCCCGTTGCCGTATCCACCGATTACTCTTTTATTACGGAGACGGCAACGATGACTATCCATCCGATCAGGCTTACCGGATTTCTTCTGGGAGTTCCGCAAACTTATGAGTATCTCGATAAGATGCAGGATCGGGTCATACGTTTTGTCTGCAACCATTCTAAAATGTCCGAGAAAAAGTATCGTGAATGTATGTTCAATACAGGACAATTGGCCCGTGATATCGGCACTGTTCTGGTAGGCAAAGATGCAACATCGATAGGGCTGATCAATGAGGTGGGCGGCCTGGGGCAGGCCGTGGCCTATCTGGAGGAACTTATCGCCGATCGCGAAAACAAAGGAGAAAACCATTGATGGTTTTATATACAGTATTTCCATTGGAAGCGGTCCTGGAAGGTTACGACCAATATTCTCCGGAATATTTTGAGCTTGATTATGGCACATGTCGGATTGTAGTTGAAGCCTTGCCCCCCAACTCCGGCAAAATTGTCAGGATCATAAGCTCGCAACCACATGATTACCTCAACCCCTTATTGCAACCTGGATCTATAATCCTGTTTAATTTCCTGGATAAGCCCATTCCAGATGAATAGGAGCATACGCTTTCCCTTAAATTCATAATTTATTATATATAGAAACTGGGAGAGAAGGACAGGATCGTGATTTTAACCGCCTCCGGTGGATTGGCTCTTTTTTTATGGGGAATTATATCTTTGAGTGATGCGCTGGAAGATTCTCTGGCCGAGCGGGCAAAATACTTAATGAAG
>JBASYW010000082.1:0-2051 GCA_049277715.1 Dethiobacteria bacterium
TGTTTTAAAGGTAGGAAGGTTGGCCGCCTCGCTATACAGCTATTCACCTCCGGGTGGTCAAGATGTTACAATGCGATAAAGAGCAATATGGCAGGCTATATTATCAGTTTGCTCAAATAACAAAAAAGGAGGATCTATTGATGAATCTGAAAGGAACAAAAACCGAAAAAAATCTGATGGAAGCTTTTACCGGGGAATCAAAAGCAAGAAATATGTACTCCTATTTTGCATCCGCGGCCAAAAAAGAGGGTATGGAGCAGATAGCGGCAATCTTTCTGGAGACCGCTGATAACGAGAAGGAACATGCCAAAAGACTGGCCAAATTCCTGGGGATTATAGGCGATACCGCAGCCAATCTGGAGGAGGCCGCCCAGGGAGAAAATTACGAATGGACGGATATGTACCGCCGTTTTGCAGCTGAGGCGGAAGAAGAAGGTTTCCATGAAATTGCCACGGTTTTCAGGAAGATCGGCGAGGTGGAGAAGGAACACGAGAAACGTTTTCGTGCCCTTCTGGATAAGGTCAACAGCGGCACGCTGTTTAAACAGAAGGAGGAGGTTGAATGGCAATGCCGTAATTGCGGTTATATTCATCATGGCCATCAGGCTCCCGAAACATGTCCGGCCTGTGCACATCCCCGGGCTTACTTTCAACTCAAGGCTACAAATTATTAAATTGGAGGCAACATGCCAAGGGACAGAACCGAAAAAGGGGCTTAACCAAGCCCCTTTTCTAAATCAATACCGCTAATTTAAAGTAACCCTTCCCTCCCCGCTCGGTAAATAATAGCCAAAATATATAATTGCTTTTTTGATTGATTTTTAACCCGGATAATGAGAAGATATTATTAAAGAATATTAAGGGGTAAAAGATGAATTATTCGGCCTTACAAAAAGATCAGATGATGGATATTTATATACCCTCCCTGAAGGCATATTACCAGGTTAAACTGGTCAAGGTTGAAGATAATGCCATCGTTATAGGCGCGGTAAAACGGCATCAGTCCAAAGATGATCCCGTTTCCGAAAAACTGCCTCTGGATGTAGGCAAAATATATCTTATTTACTTCGGGATAGATGAAAATGTTTACTGTGGGAAGACCAAGCTGATCGCTATTGTCCAGGGTCCAAAAAACAGTTTGAACTATGTTCTCGAAAAACCGGAAGACCTTACCTCCCTGGAAAGAAGGAACGGCTCAAGAGTACCGTATACGGAGAAGGTCTATTATCGTCTGGATGATCCCCATGTACATGATTTTACCTACGAGACCCAAGGGATCGATTTAAGCAAAGGCGGCATGTGCCTCGTGTTACCCGAATATTACAAGCCCAAAACCATGCTCGTGGTTAAAATCAAAATCGAAGATATAGAATTATGTATGAGAGCAAAAATACGGTGGATAAAAAAAGAGATGGAAAGCGACCGCTACATCGCCGGGGTTGTATTCCAGGAACTTTTCCTGCCCCTTTAATACCTCCTGTAAATATAAAATCCAATAAAAATAAACTGTAAGTCTCGCAAATTTTGGCAAAAGCAATGCTTGATTTTTATTCATAAATAGCTTTAAAAATGGCCATAATAGATAACAGAGCTTGTAATGGCCAAGCCAAGACAGTGGTGAGATCGCAAGGTTTCACCGCTGTCGGCCAAAGGCTGATACCGGGCCCTTCGGCTCGATATCAGCCGGAGGAAGATCTTATCGGGCTTCGGCCGGGCTCCATAATAGTCGGGCCGATTATTATGGGGTCTAAAAGAGGTTCGATAAGGTCGAGCTAAGATCGGTATAAGTTTCCTTTATCCTGATAATGGGAGACAAAGTCATTTGTAAGGTTGACATGATTGGAGGTTGATAGCGGTCAGATGATCGTTATCAGCTTCCAGGGAGATTTATATCGGTCGAGCAACCGGCTGTTGTTTGTTCTGTCATAATCTGTTGCAGCCGAAAGGCTGCCGCAGGTTATCAAGGGATAAGCAACAGCCCGAGCAAGGTCGTTGCAAGCTCTTTTTATATACTTTGTTCTCCTTCAAGAATATCTTCTCTTCCGAAAAGA
>JBASYW010000083.1:0-5018 GCA_049277715.1 Dethiobacteria bacterium
ATATTATCGAGGCCGGTGCCGGAAAGGGGTATCTGCTGATTTTCGAGCCGGAGCAACTGCGGATAGAAAGAATCAGGACGGAGCTCAAACCCGTTACCCGGGTGCGCCAAGTCTTCTTCTTCCCATCGCTGGATTCCACCAACCGGAAAGCATATGATCTGGCCCTGGAAGGGGCCCCCGAAGGGACCATAATCCTGGCCGAAGAACAGTCCGCCGGGCGGGGAAGGCTGGGTAGATCATGGTCTTCACTTGCTTACCATGGCCTCTGGCTCTCTGCCCTGCTCCGGCCCGCAAATATGACCCCGGGAAAGATGGCTCCTTTTACAGCGGCGGCAGCGGCGATCATGGCGGCGGTATTGCGGAAGGTTTCCGGGCTGCCCGTATCCGTAAAGTGGCCCAACGATCTGCTCATCAACGATAGGAAGCTGGGAGGAATACTTGCCGAGGCCAAATCGGAGCCGGAACACATCCATTTTATGATTTTGGGGATAGGAATAAATATCAACCACAAGGTCCATGACTTCCCCGCGGAGTTGGCTGGAAAAGCCACCTCCCTCCGTATCGAAGGAAAGAGATTGTTTGACCGTGAAGCAATCTGCGTGGCGATAATAAAAGAGTTGGAAGCCGGTTACGATCTCTTTCTCAGAAGCGGGTTTTCCGCGTTCCTGGAACTGTGGAGAGAGCTTGATATCATGCCGGGGAAAGAAATTTCTGTTAAATTCGGTGCCAAAACCATCCATGGAACGGCCGTCGATATCGACAAAGACGGAGCCCTGATAGTTAAAGACTCTGCCGGAAGATTGAAACGTTTTTCTTATGGCGAAATAGAACACCTGAAGACGGGATTATCTCCATCGGGAATGGGCAAGGAGGAAACGCAGCCATGAAACGTTCCGTTGGCGATTTGACGGCCATTGCCTTATTTACAGCGCTGATCTCCGTTCTTGCTCAGTTCTCGATACCGCAGCCGTTCTCACCGGTTCCGTTTACCGGCCAGATCTTCGGCGTGTTGCTGGCGGGCGCCATTTTAGGCAGTAGTTCGGGCCTGATCTGTATTCTGGCCTATCTGTTACTCGGCGCGGCCGGAATCCCCGTTTTTGCCATGGCCAAGGGAGGCTTGCACATACTCTTTGGCCCCACCGGCGGCTATCTTTTAGGGTTCGTCCCCGGGGTATATCTTCTGGGCAGGATCGGCGGAGACAGAAAGGAAAATAACGGATTGCTTCTGGGTGTCGGTATGCTCATCTTTGTGGCGATTACCTATCTATGCGGTGGACTGCAGCTGGCGTTGGTCATGAAGATGAATTTCAGGCAGACCATAATCGCCGGAGTAATCCCCTATCTCCCCCTGGAAATGGTCAAGATAGCTGTAGCCATCCCTCTGGCTTCCAGATTGAGAAGGATCATCTGCCCCGCAGATAAGATGAAAGAATGAATAAGGAGCTCTAAAGCCGGTGGAACAATTTATATCTGTCGGTCACCGGCGACCAGAGCAGCCCCCAGTGCCCCGATAATCTCCGGGTTTTCAGGGATGATAATCCGGATACCCAGTTTCTCCTCGATCGCCGTCACCACCCCGGTATTTTGGGCCACTCCGCCGGCCATGACGATTTTTTCCTCGATCCCCACGCGATTGAGCAGGCCGGCAGTGCGCTCGGCGATGGAATCATGGATGCCGCGGATAATATCTTCTCGCGGTTGGCCGGCGGCGATCAGTGAAACTACTTCCGATTCGGCAAAAACAGTGCACATACTGCTGATGGGTACCGAACGGGAAGCTTTCGCGCTCAGCGCAGCCAGATCTTTCAGTTCAACCTCAAGAGCATGGGCCATCACTTCGAGGAAGCGCCCCGTGCCGGCCGCACATTTTTCATTCATGGCAAAATCAACAACCTGCCCCTCCGCCCCGAGGCGGATGACCTTGCTGTCCTGTCCGCCGATATCGATGACCGTCCGCACGGAAGGAAAGAGAAAAAAAGCACCCCGGCCATGGCAGGTGATCTCCGTCACCCTCTTATGGGCTGAAGGCACGCTGATACGGCCATAGCCCGTGGCAATGACGTAGTCCAGGTCTTCCGGGGATAAATCCGCTTTCTTTAAAGCCTCGTTCAGCACTTTGTCAGCGGCAATCCTGCTGTTTGCACCGGTAGGCATGATCACAAAGCTGAGGATATCGCCACCATCAAGGATTACCGCTTCCGCCGTTATCGAGCCGACATCTATCCCGGCAACTACCAAACTCTTCGCCCCTTCCTCATTTGTTTATCAGTTGAGCAATAAAAGCGCTCACTTCCCCGGCGCCCACTCCGCTCCTGGACGAAAAAGGGATGAGCGGAAATTGATCGGGCAGCTCCAATGCGGTCCGGATCTCTTTTATCCGTTTTAAAGATCGGCCTCGTGATATCTTATCGGCCTTGGTAGCCACGGTCAGGAACGGATACTCCCTGCTCAGGAGCCATGCCGTCATCTGTCTGTCGTCCGCGGTGGGAGGATGACGTATATCGAGGATATGGATCAGGCCTCTGAGCTGTTCCCGCCGCTCAAGATAGGTTTCAATCAGATAACCCCAGGTTTTTTTCAGGTCTCTGGAGACGCGGGCATAGCCATAACCGGGAAAATCCACCAGGTAGAAAGAGTTGTTGATCAGATAAAAGAACAACGCCTTCGTTTTACCCGGGGTCGAGCTGGTCTTGGCCAGGTTTTTCCGTCCCAGAAAAGTATTGATCAGTGAAGATTTACCCACATTGGACCGCCCCAGAAGCGCCACTTCCGGGAATACCCCCTGTGGAAACTCCTGCGGTCGTCCGACTTTTCTTTCCAGTTCACAATGGCGAATAATCATTCTTTGCCGTACCGGAGAGAGGAGAGGTATTTCGAGGTCTTCCACGGCCATATCGGATCAGAAATATGCTAATGCTTAAGTGCCGAATCGCCCCGCTCATCAGAGTCGGAGATGCCTTTCTGCTGCTCAACCAATCCTTCCGGTACCCGCTCCTTCTTGATAAGGTTTTCAAACACGGCGTCCAGGGCCTCATCCATATCATCGACAAGGACAAAATCAAGGTTTTTGCGAATATTAGCGGGGATATCGCTTAAATCTCTACGGTTGTCGGAAGGCAGAATCACTTTCTTGAGGCCTGAACGATGGGCAGCCAGCACTTTTTCTTTAATCCCGCCGACGGGAAGCACCCTCCCCCGCAGAGTAATCTCCCCCGTAAGGGCAATGTTTTTGTTGACCGGCAACTGGGTGAGGGCGGAGATCATGGCCGTAGCCATGGCTATCCCTGCTGAAGGCCCGTCTTTGGGTATAGCCCCTTCAGGTATATGGATATGAATATCAAGATTCTTGTAAAAATCCTCATCTAAATGTAACGATTCCGATCGCGAGCGGATGAAGCTTAGAGCCGCCTGGGCGGATTCCTGCATTACATCGCCCAGTTTTCCGGTTAGCAGCATCTTGCCTTTGCCCTTCATCGGAGTGGCTTCGATGGCCAGAATATCTCCTCCGGCCTCGGTCCAGGCCAGTCCGGTGGTCACCCCGATCTGATCTTCTTTTTCCGCGGCACCGAAGCGGTAACGGGGGATCCCCAGGTAACGATGCACGTTCTGGGCGCTGACTCTACGGGCCAGATCTCTGTCTTTAACCACTTCCCGGGCCAGTTTACGGCAGATGGCCGATATCTTGCGCTCGAGGTTTCTTACCCCCGCTTCCCTGGTATATTCGCGGATGATCTTGCGTATGGCCCCCCGGGACAGATGGAGGTTCTTCGGGGTAATGCCGTTTGCTTTCATCTGCTTGGGCACGAGGTGACGCTCCGCTATCTCCACCTTCTCCTCTTCCGTATAACCGGAGATATTGATCGTTTCCATACGATCAAGGAGGGGTTGGGGAATATTAAGGTTGATATTGGCTGTGGTGATGAACATAACCTGTGAAAGGTCGAAGGGCACCTCGATAAAATGGTCGCTGAAGATATGGTTCTGCTCGGGATCCAGCACCTCCAGCAATGCCGCCGATGGATCGCCCCTGAAATCCGTTGACATCTTGTCAATCTCATCGAGCAGAAAGACCGGATTCTTCGATTGGGCCTGTTTCATCCCCTGGATGATCCTTCCGGGCAGTGCGCCCACATAAGTGCGGCGATGACCCCGTATTTCCGCCTCATCCCGGACCCCGCCGAGTGAAATGCGGACAAAATTACGTTTCATCGCCCGTGCAATCGATTTGGCCAGTGATGTTTTACCTACACCGGGCGGTCCGATCAGACACAGTATCGGCCCTTTGAGCTCCGGAGCCAACTGCCTAACTGCCAGAAATTCCACGATTCTCTCTTTTACTTTTTCCAATCCGTAATGGTCATCGTCCAGTATTTGCTGAACTACATCAAGATCGGTTCTGTCTTCCGTGCCGATTGACCACGGCAGGTCGATAAGCCAATCCAGATAATTTCTGATTACCACCGCTTCCGCGGCAGCCGGAGGCATCTTTTCCAGGCGATCAAGTTCCTTAAGCGCTTTCTCCTCAACCTCGTCCGGAAATTTGGCCTGGCGTATCTTCTCGCGATAATCATCGATCTCGGCCATGCGTTCATCTTTCTCGCCCAGCTCTTTCTGGATGGCCTTGATCTGTTCCCGCAGGTAATATTCCTTCTGGGTCTTCTCCATCTGCTTACGTACTCTGGAGCCGATCTTGCGCTCGATCTCCAAAATCTCCAGTTCCCGACCAAGGATCTCCACGAGCCTCTCGATCCTTTCCTTCAAATCAAATATCTCCAGAATCTCCTGTTTCTGAGATAATTTCAAAGAGAGGTGTGAGGTTACCAGATCGGTAAGTTGGCCGGGTTCCTCTATCCCGGAGATAGCTACCAGCGCCTCCGGGGGTATCTTTCTGCTGTTTTTAACGTATTGTTCAAATATCTCCAGCAGGTTTCTGAGCAACGCTTCCGTTTCCGGATTCTTGCTTTTATCTTCTTTTATCAACTCAATTTCAACTTCAAAACATGGTTTCTGCTTGATCA
>JBASYW010000084.1:0-2468 GCA_049277715.1 Dethiobacteria bacterium
GGCAGTCTCAATCTCCGATCCCTCCATCTGAGATAAGGATATCAAGACGCGACGGTACAAAAAATTACTCAGGGATGGTACATCTGGTACAAAATCCGGTACAACAAAAGTGAGGTGGTTCGTATAAACGCATCTGAGTTTTTTAAGAAGGTATATCCCTACCTGAACAATCAAAAAAATCAAGGCGTGTTTGTTACGAATTGCTTCATTGCAGCTGGTAGCACAGTGTTTTCGCTACCGAGGCTCAAGACAAAGCAAACGAGCGACAACCTTGAATATCAGCGGATGCTTTATAAAGGTGGTAGGCAAATAACAACTGACATGAAGGCGAGCTTTCCTGACCCGTTTCCGTTGGATTCTTTATCTGAGTTCTTTGCCGATAATATAAGAGAAGATAGACTTCGCGATGTCATGACAGCTTTTGCAATACCTGTTTCTGCCGAGTCGGACAGGTTATTACTATCAAAATCGCTGGCATCGCAGTTCCAGCTGCTTATTCAGAGCGAAAGCAATGATGTTGATGATATCGTCGCTTTAAAATACCAGCAATTACTGTTAGAGCCTGACACGCAGCCTGTGAAGCGGCTGACTCCGCTTTATCCGGGTGATAGTGCTTGGGTTCTTGAATGTAAGCCGCAGCGCTCTTATTCGGTTCACTGCTACGATAAATTCCAACACACGTGGGTAATTCGAAATAATGGAACTCAGACATGGCGTGGTCGCAAACTTGTTTTTGCAAACTGCAATGAAGTGCGGCCAAGAGCTGATATAAACAGCATTGATATACCGGATACACCGCCCGGTAAGGATATAAAAATAACCACAGGCTTTGATGCCCGTGGTTCTGAAGGGAAATTCGATTGTGTTTGGGAGATGCAAGACAGCGAAGGTGAAAACTGCTTTCCTAATGGCATGAGGAAATTTAACATTTCAATAAATATTAAATTCAAAGCAGATTAACACAAGATACATGGAGGTTATTAGTGTGAGCGAAAACAATATAGAAAAATGGTCGACCTTAAAGGAAGTGCAAGAGTATCTTGGTGTTGGGAGGGAAACTATTTTGCAGTGGATTGCAAAAAGAAATATGCCTGCCTATAAGGTGGGAAGGCTATGGAAATTTAAACTGTCCGAGGTTGACGAATGGATACGTTCGGGTGGCGCTGCAGATAATTCCGACTCAATGGATTCTGATTAAGTCCGATTTTAGGACACTCGATAGATTATTAGTAAACTGGGGCATAGCCAGAAAAAATTAACGATTAAGAAGTGAGGAGAAAACAATGGCGAAAGCAAAAAAAGAAGTCAAAGAACAGCCTGTCGAGCAGGTGCTTTGGGCCGCTGCGGACAAGCTGCGTAAGAATATGGATGCTGCGGAATATAAGCATATTGTTCTTGGGCTTATATTCTTAAAATACATATCGGACAACTTTTATGAGTTGTATCACAAACTCGAAGCGGGCGAAGGTGACTATGCCGGAGCCGATCCAAATGATCCTTATGAATATCGTGCGGAAAATGTGTTCTATGTTCCACCGCAGGCGCGCTGGGATTATCTTCAGAGCCGCGCCAAACTGCCGACGATCGGTAAGGATATAGACGACGCAATGGACGCCATCGAAAAAGACAACCCATCCCTTAAGGGTGTTTTACCGAAGGAATATGCTAAAGAAAAACTTGATAAGCAATCGCTGGGTGGGTTGATAGACCTTGTTAGCACTATCGCTCTCGGGGATAGTGTGTCCCGTTCCAACGACGTGTTGGGAAGAGTATACGAATATTTCCTCGGTCAGTTTGCCCTGGCAGAGGGTAAAAAGGGCGGGCAGTTCTACACACCCCGCTGTGTAGTCCAGCTACTCGTTGAAATGCTCGAACCTTACGAAGGGCGTGTTTTCGACCCCTGCTGTGGTTCCGGCGGTATGTTTGTTCAGAGCGAAAAGTTTATCGAAGCTCATGCCGATCGCTATAATGGCAAAGCAAAGGAAATAGACAAGCTGTTTGAGAGCGTCGTATCCGTTTATGGACAGGAGAGCAACCAGACCACTTGGCGATTATGTAAAATGAACCTTGCTTTACGTGGCATAGACAGCTCTAACGTAAAGTGGAACAATGAAGGATCATTCCTTAATGATGCCCATCCGGATCTTAGGGCTGACTTTGTTATTGCGAATCCACCTTTTAATGATAGCGACTGGTCCGGTGAGTTGCTTCAGACCGACGGACGTTGGCAGTATAGCCGCGAAACACCGCCACCACCGAATAATGCAAACTATGCTTGGATTCAACACTTCATTTATCATCTGAATCCGAAGGGCGCTGCCGGTTTTGTTTTAGCAAAAGGATCGCTAACTTCAAAGACCAACGGTGAAGATAAAATCCGTAAAGCACTTATTGAAGCAGGTTTGGTGGATTGTATCGTTAACCTGCCTACAAAGCTGTTTTTAAATACACAGATAACGGCTTGCTTG
>JBASYW010000085.1:0-10073 GCA_049277715.1 Dethiobacteria bacterium
GGCTGTGCGCCGGCGTATCGATGTTCTTCCGACGGGGAAATCCCGCGACCGGGCCCTGAACTTTCTCTGGGCGGGGCAGTGCAATTGCGCTTACTGGCATGGGGTCTTCGGGGGGTTATACCTGAACTTTCTGAGAGCGGGGGTCTGGGAGAACCTCCTCAAGGCGGAAGAAGAGGCTGAAAAAACGATCAGCGGCGGTTCAAAATTCCTGGAGTTGCGGATCGAAGATCGCGACTTTGACGGCCGGGAAGAACTCGTGGTCATATCGGATCGGTTCTCACTGATGTTCTCACCTCATCTGGGAGGAAGTATGTGGGAGTTCTCCTGGCGGCCGGCCTCAGTGAACTTTCTGGATACGATTACCCGCCGGGAAGAAGAGTACCATCGAAAGATATTTGAAGAGAAGAGAAATGAAGACGGCTGCGTTGCGGACGGTGTCAAGAGCATCCATGATATCGAGCTCAACGTTGCCGAGGAATTAAAGGATTATGTCATCTATGACCGTTACCGTCGCGGGGGCATGATCGAGCATTTTCTTTCCGATCAGGTCTGTCTCGAGGATTTTCGACGTCTGCAGTATGAAGAGCCGGAACCGTTCTTCAGGCCGGCGGAGATGAAGCTGCAGGAACAGCAGGGCGGATCAATGTCCCGGAAGGCCTCTGTTATTTTCCGGCGGCTGTTTGCCCCTGATGGGATCGATATCCCGGTGACCAAAGAAATTGCCTTTGAATCGGGAACGGATGGTTTTGACCTTGAATACAGTCTGGAAAACCATGGTGCGCAGGAGTACTGGGGTTGGTTCGGCAGCGAATTCAATCTCTCGATGTTATCCGGCCGGGATGAAAAAAGGTATTATCGGATTCCCGGGCGTGAGCTAAAGCAGCCTCATCTGGCCTCTGTCGGTGTGGAAGAGGATGTGGAGACCATCAGCCTGTGCGATGAGTGGCGCGGTTGTGCACTCTTTTTTCATTTCAGCCGGCCCGCGCAACTTTGGAGATTTCCCATCGAGACGGTATCCCGTTCGGAGTCGGGGTTGGAAAGAACGTATCAGCAATCGCTCATTCTTCCCCGGTGGCAGCCCCGGCTGTCTCCCGGAGAAAGATGGGAGGTTGTTTTAACCGTGGAAGTAAAAGCAGTGGTGGCCGGAACGGGAGATCTTCGCGGCAATAACCGTCCTTGAAAATTTTCTTTTGGATTATCGATCGGGGAGTGATTTCCTTGCAGGACGAACGAGTGTTGTACATAGCTTTTGTCTGGAACCAGCACCAGCCTTATTACAAGGATTTTTCCAAAAACAAGTTGATCATGCCCTGGGTGCGTCTGCATGCCGCCAAGGATTACTATCAGATGGCGGCTATCCTCGAGCAATATCCCGAAATCAGACAGACATTTAACCTGACCCCTTCGCTTCTGGACCAGCTTGCAGACTATATTAAGGCCGGGACGGAAGATTATTACATGGCCGTGATGAAGCCGGCGGAGGTTTTATCCGCACAGGAACGGCTCTTTCTGCTGCAACATTTTTTTGATATTCACTGGGATAAGGTCATCGGCCGTTTTCCGCGCTATCGCGAACTGCTCGAGCGGCAGGGTTATCGGCGCGAACCCGGCTTAAAGGATGATGTCCTGGAAAATTTTACGGATGCGGATTACCGCGATCTGCAAGTCTGGTTCAATCTGGCCTGGATAGACCCGGAGATAAGAGATGGCGACCCGTTTTTAAGCCGGCTGGTGGCCAAGGGTCAAAATTTTTCTGAAGACGAGAAAGAGCAGCTCATGGGGAAGCAGATGGAGCTACTCGGTAAAATAGTCTTTATTCATCGGACAATGAGAGACAAGGGCCGCATCGAGCTGATGACCACCCCCTTTTACCATCCGATCATGCCGCTGCTCATCGATTCTCACAGTGTCCGCCGCAATAATCCGGGTATACCCGTTCCCGGTAAATTTGCTTATCCTGAAGATGTCTATGCGCAGATGCAGGCGTCATTGAAACAGTATGCCGATCTCTTCGGGGGTCGTCCTGCTGGATTGTGGCCTTCGGAGCAGGCTGTCAGCCCGGAAATAATTCCGCTCTGCAGAGAGCTTGGATTCACCTGGACCATCTCCGATGAACAGATACTGGCCCAATCGTTAGGCGTGAAGATTGTAAGGGATCATTATGGCCATGTGCTCAACCCCGAGGTGCTGTATCAACCTTATCTGGTCGGCCCCGAAGGCCGGGAGATGGTCATGATCTTCAGAGATCACAATCTTTCCGACCGCATCGGGTTTGAATACCAGCATTTCCGCGGAGAGGATGCGGCGGCGGATCTGGTCCACCGCTTGCATTGCATCAGAAATAATCTGGCCTCTGCACAGGGCCATTATCTGGTTACTCTCTCCCTTGACGGAGAGAATGCCTGGGAATGGTATCCTGATGACAAGCGTGAATTCCTGCATGCGCTCTACCGCAGGCTCGGCGGGGAAAGATATCTGCGTTGTGTTACCGTAAGCGAATATCTGTCCCGGAACCCGCCTCGCGTTGCCATCAGAGATCTGTATACCGGATCATGGGTGGACCACAGTCTGGCCCGATGGATCGGCTCGGATAATAAGAATGCGATGTGGGATCTTTTAATTTCAGCCCGGAAGGCCATCGATGATTATCGGGAACGGCCCGGAGCCGATGAGAAAAAGATCAACGAAGCCCTTCACTGGATCTATATCGCCGAAGGCAGCGATTACTACTGGTGGGTGGATAGCATGCCCTATTACCTTACCGCCCCCTTTGAGGCACTCTTCCGGAAACATCTGGCCAACGTCTATCGTAGTTTGGAACTCCGCCCTCCTTCCGTGTTATCCGTTCCCCTGATCAGGCCCGAACCCGGGGAGCCTGCCTGGGAACATGACCCGATTGCCGGTCCCGTATCGATGATCGATACCCGTGATGAAAACCGGGAGGACCGCCCCGGAAAATGATCGGAGATCCGTAATAATCCCCCTTCGCTCGCCTATTCTCTCTTTCCCGAGAACTGCAATTTGCGGGACCATGGATTGCCCCGGCTCCTTGCTTTCATGACGGCATCCCATCTTTCCGCGGTAAGCGGCCGGTTGAAGCTTTTCATGTTTGCCAGTTTAAAACCGTATTTGGCGGCGAGTTTCCGGGTGTAGAGGATGCTCTCCGGCGTGATCCCCGCTGAACCGAGGCTTGTATTTTCATAGTGTTGGTCAAGCGCGAGCATCATCGTCTCGGACATGCATGCATAGGCATGCCCCTTCTCGAACCCGAAGTTCCAGCCCAGGGAAGGCCGTCCCGGAACCTCCACGACCCCGCCATCGATTACCAGCACATCCGGCCTCTGCTTCAAAACCTCATCGCTTACATTGGAAGGTCTGGAAATATCACAGACGATAGCGCCGTATTTTAAAATTTCGGGGACGATCAGCGAGCCGGTACTGCTTGTAGCGCTGACCACGATATCTGCATACGGCAGCCATTCATCTATCTGCGTGGAGATGGAAATGGGAACCTTTGCATGGTTCGGGGACTGAGCAAATTTAATAAAAACTTCCATGGGCGCGTCCGGATCGGGGAGGCCTCTCATTGCGGCTATGCGTTCGGCAAGACTGCCCGGAATAAACGCTGTCTTTTTCCTATGCCCGGCTATGAACCGGTATATCTCTGCGGCCGTTGCCCATAGGCGGGTAAAACTCGCATCTTTATTCCGGGGGTTCCCGATTAAAACCAGACCGGACGCCTTCTCCGACATCAGGATGGCGATCCCTTTTCCGATTGCCCCCGATGCTCCCACCAGAGCGACCTGTGCCTGCCCGGGTAATTCTCCCATTTTTTCCAGAGCACTGTTGATTGCCTCTACGGCAGCCACTACCGTGTAGCTGTTTCCTGTTGTGAGCGGAATGCCCATGTTCATCAGATATAACCCTCCCCTCGAGGCTATCGATGTATAAGCGCCCAGGCCTACAATTTTTGCCCCTCTGCGGCGGGCAAGGCTGACGGCCTCTCTCAGTTCCGCCAGCACCTTCTCCTGCGGCATCCCCATCAACTGCTCGGCGGTCCGGGGAACGGCGATAAATTCTCCATAGGCCGCCGCACCGGTCTCTGCCACGACCCTCATCCCGGCAACCGGAAAGGGGCTGACCATCTCATTCCAGCGGGATACCAGTCTTTGCAACTCGTTGCCGTCAAAGGCCGCAAGGCTGGGATCAAATTCGGCGTAATTCTCCATGTACAGCGGATGGATTAAGAATGCGAACCTTCCCTCTTGCGGTTCCGCGGAAGGCCTGATTGCACGCTCCGGCGGGGGAGAGCTGTAAACCGGATATTTCTTATCGGCGGCATCGATCAGAAACGAGAGCAGCTGTGCCGAATTCCTTGCCGCCAGAACCTGCAACAGATTTTCCAGACCTTGAACGGCCCGATCGCACTGTTCTTTTGAAACACAGAGCGGAGGCTCGATACGGATAACCTTATTGCCGTTGAGGGTCGGGGCCACCCTTAAATATTCGACGTTTAACAGGTACCCCGAGAGCACGGGGGTAAGAAGCTCCTGTTCAGCCATTATGCCCAGGAGGCTGCCGGGGAAAGATTCTCTGTCGATGTCAAAACTGATGCCCAGCATCAGGCCCCGTCCGCGGATCTCACCGATAATATCGGGATATTTCTCCTTGAGCAGGAGTAGCTTGTTTTTAAGATAATCACCCGTCGATCTTGCGGCATTGATGATCTCCATATCATTGCGTAAGAGCATCTCCAATGAGCGGATGCCGGCACGGCATGCCGTGGTATTACCGGCAAAGGTGGAAGAGTGTTTCAGTGCAAAATCCTTATGGTATGCCTTATCGTTGCTGAGGCATGCCCCGATGGGGATAACTCCTCCGCTTAAAGCTTTGGCCAGCAGCAGAATATCCGGGCTGACCCTTTCCTCTTCGCAGACAAACAAAGATCCGGTACGCCCCAGACCGGTCTGTATTTCATCGAGAACCAGGAGCAGACCATATTTTTCACAGAGTTCTTTTGCCCCTTTAAGGTAATCGGTGGGAGGCTCCACCACCCCTCCTTCCCCCTGTATCGGTTCCAGGATAAGTGCGGCATACTCGTCCGGTTTTTCAGCCAGCAGAGTTTCAAGAGCCTTGAGATCTCCATATTCAACACAGTCAAACCCCTCCGCCGGTGCCATGAAAGGGCGTTGGTAATCCAAATTACCCGTTGCCGACAGGGCCCCGAGGGTCTTGCCGTGAAAACTGTTTGCGGCTGACAGGATACCCTTTCGCCCCGTGGCCGCGCGGCACATTTTGATGGCCGCCTCCACCGCTTCCGCTCCGCTGTTGGTAAAAGTAACGTATTTTAGCCCTTCCGGTGCTATCCCGATGAGTTTCTCGGCCAGATCACCCGCCGCATTCAGGTTGGAGGGCTGGACAAAATTCGGTTCTCGCTCATCATATGATTCAATTATTGCCGACCATATTTCACGCGGATTGTGGCCGAAAGGAAGAGCACCGTAAGCACCGATAAAGTCCAGGTATTCATTTCCCTCATGATCGTAGAGGCAACAGCCTTCTCCTCTTACAAAGCTCTTATCCATATTGACATCGTTGATCAACTTTCCCAGAAAAGGGTTGACATACTTTAAAAATGAATGCATAGAGAAGCCTCCCATAAAGTAATAGATGTGCACATTTTTGAGCACATCTATATTATATGCAGGTGGGGATCAAATATCAACCGGCATTTTTGATCCGAAATATTAGAAAAATTTCCCTCCATCCGCTTGTTTAAAGTCAGGAAATTATATAAAATAGCAATTAATAATGCCAATCAAGGTGGGGATATTAAGGGTATGCATATCATTGTTATCGGTGGCGGCGGCGTAGGGTATGAACTGGCCCGCAGCCTCTCCGAAAAAAATCAGGATGTCGCCGTTATCGAGAAAGACCCTGAAAAAGCATATCAGATCAATGAACGCCTAGATGCCATGGTCATAGAGGGCAACGGGGCCAATGTAGCCGTTCTGGAGAAAGCCGGGGTCAAGGAGGCCGATATTGTTGCCGCCGTAACGGAGATTGACGAGGTAAACATTATCGCCTGCATGGTGGCCAAACGGCTCGGTGTGAATATCACGGTGGCCCGTGTGCGCGGCGAGGAATATTTTGAGAAATCCCATGCCTTGCTTCAGGAGCAGATGGGTCTGGATTTTATTATCAACCCCGAAAAAGTGGCTGCCCAGGAAATATCGGAGATGATCCATTTCCCGGATGCCAGCGATGTGGAGTATTTTGCTCAAGGAAAGGTGATGATGCTGGGAATCATCGTCGGCCAGGATGCGGGGATCACCAATCGGACCCTCAAAGAGTTGCCGTTACCGCCGGGCTGTATCATTGTGGGTATCAATCGCCCGGGCGGTGAATTTCTAGTTCCCGGCGGCCGGGACATGATTAAACCCGGCGACAAGATATATTTACAGGGAAAACCGCATGTTCTACGTGAAGTAAGCTGGATGTTGCATCATGAGCGCCTGCAGGTGCAGAGAGTAACGATACTGGGTGGCGGCCGAACAGGCTTCCAGCTGGCCTCTCTCCTGGAAAATAACGGGTTGAACCGCAAGTTCTCGGTAAAACTGGTTGAGAAAGATCCTAACCGGTGTGAGGAGTTGAGCCGTTATCTTTCCCATACCCTTATCCTGCAGGGCGATGCAACCGATCTCTCTTTTTTCAGGGGAGAGGAGATCGAGGAGGCGGATGTGCTGGTGGCGGCCACCGGTGATGATCGTACCAATATCCTCGCTTCGTTGCTGGGAAAACAGCTGGGAGTAAAGAAGATTATTTCCGAGATAACGGACCTTGAATATATCCCTATCTTTCAAACGCTGGGTATTGACAGCACAATCAACTCCCGTCTGATCGCCGCTTCGCAGATCTTGCGTTTTACAAGGAAGGAGGATATTATCTCCCTCTCCGTTCTCCAGGATGAGAATGCGGAGATGCTTGAACTGATCCTCCCCGATACAGCCCGCGCTGCCGGTAAAAAGATCAACAAACTTAATTTGCCCCGGGGGATGCTCATCGGTGCTCTGGTGCGTAATGGCGAGGTTGTTATCCCTCATGGCGATACCATGCTTCTGGCCCATGACCGCCTGGTAATATTCACCCTTCCTCATATCAGCGCTCAACTGGATCGTTTCTTTGCCGGTACACACGCCAGAACAGAGGGCGGAAAGATGGATCACAGGTTTTAAGACAATCACTTGAAGAAGGAATGAAAATCATGCGTCGCCTACATATTCTGCACCTGATCGGGTACCTCTTGATTGCCCTCTCCCTGGTCATGTTTTTTTCTTCCGTATGGTCCCTGATTGAGGAAGAGTCGGATTTCAACGCTCTCCTTGTCTCGGCTCTGATAACCGCGTTGGTTGGAATAGTTATCTGCCTGGTGACCCCTTTTAAAAGTGAAATCACATTGGTTGAAAGTTTTTCCCTGGTCACGCTGGCCTGGTTCATTGCCGGTTTTTTTGGCGCCTTACCTTATCATTTTTTCGGCCTGTTTAACAGTTTTATTGCGGCTTACTTTGAATCTATATCCGGTTTCACAACCACCGGGGCAACCCTGATCAGTAATGTGGAGGCGGTACCGGCGGGCCTGTTGCTCTGGAGAAGTTTTACCCAGTGGTTGGGTGGGATGGGCATTATCGCTCTGTTTGTTGCTCTTCTGCCGAGGTTGGGTTCATACGGCATGAATCTTTTCCGGGCCGAGGTGCCCGGTGTTTTTGCGGATCGCGTCGTGCCCCGTATTGCGGAGATGGCTAAAAAACTCTGGTATATTTACGTGGTTCTGACCATATTGCAGACGGTGTTGCTCATGTTTTCGGGCCTTTCCTTCTATCATGCCCTTAACCACGCCCTGACCACCATGCCCACGGGCGGATTTTCAACGATGAACAGCAGTGTCGGCTCTTTGGGCAACCCCGCGGCGGAGATAATCATTATTGTTTTCATGTTGGTGGCCGGGGTGAACTTTGCCCTTTATTATCAGTTGCTCCGTGGAGATTTCAGGAGTTTTTACCGCAATCCGGAGCTGCGTTTTTATCTTTCCTTTGTACTGGCGGCTATCATTCTGGTCTCCATCAATATTTCATCTCATTACGGATCCGGTGAGACCCTGCGCCATGCTTCCTTTCAGGTTGCTTCGATTATCAGCACCACCGGGTATAGCACAGCTGACTTTAATGCCTGGCCCGCTTTCAGCAAGGCCTTGCTCTTCCTGTGCATGTTTATCGGCGGCTCGGGGGGATCCACCGCCGGAGCAATCAAGCATGTGCGCATCATGTTATTGCTCAAATTCGGTTATCGTGAGATATACAGGTTTGTTCATCCCGCGGCGGTAACCACGGTCAAGTTGGGACATCGTCCCATCTCGGAGGAGATGTTGCGCAATGTGGTTGCTTTTATCCTTCTGTATGTGACTGCATTTGCCTTGGGCACCCTGGCGCTTGCAGGGATGGGGCTGGATCTGGTTACTTCTTCTTCCGCGGTGGCAACCTCTCTGGGCAATGTAGGCCCCGGTTTTGGCCTTGTTGGTCCGGCGACCACATTTGGGGTTGTCCCCCTTCCGGGTCTGTGCATCCTCAGTTTCCTAATGATTCTGGGACGGCTGGAAATCTACACGGTACTCGTCTTTTTTCTGGTGGGCATCCGGCGGCTGCGGCGGCCCTACTAGAAAGAGACGGCTGAAACAAATTGATTTATAAAGAAAAAAGAGGAGGAAATATGATTCAATCAAAGCAATCATTCCGTGATATACGTGAAGGCAAATTTTCACCGCTCTACCTGTTGATCGGCACCGAAGAATATCTGCAGGAACTGTGGATCGATCTGCTGCTGGATAAATTTCTTCTCGGGGACGAAACGCGTGCCGGGTTCCGGAGGGTGGAAGGCCGGGAGGCAAACCTGCCGGAGATAATTGCCGATCTGGAGATGCCCATGCTCTTTTCCACCGGTAGAAAAATCGTGCTCATCGATGATTTTCCTTATCTGCTGCCGGCACCGCGCAAGAAAAAGAAGAAACCTGCCGCCAAGGGCACCCCAAAAGAGAGATCCAGGAAGATGATGGGGGAAGAGAAGAAATTGAAAGAGGTCCTCACTGCTTTCCGGAACCGTCAGATTTCTCGGGAACCTGAGCATACCGAGCATATCATCGTGTTCAGAGCAAATGAGGTTGATCGGCGCCGGAGTTTTTATCGTTTTTTGCAGGGGTTCAAGACGACGATCATGTTTTCCCCCTTGACGGGGCGGGACCTTGGCATATGGATTAGCCGCCGTTTAAATGCCCATGGTAAAAAGATCGATCCCCGGGCCTTGGATAAACTGCTGTTCATCGCCGAAGGTGATCTCCGGCGGGCAGATACGGAGATCACCAAAATCATGGCCTACATGTACGCTGACGAGCAGATCGTAACTGAAGAACTGGTTGATAAACTGGTTTATAGTGATCCCCGCGGCAACATCTTTAATCTGGTCGATGCTCTGGGGGAGGGGATACCGGCGCAGTCTTTCCAATATCTTGAGACTCTGCTTGTCCTCCGTACCCCACCGTTGCAAATTCTGCACATGGTGGCCCGGCAATTCCGCCTTATTTTAAAAGCCTTCTGCCTCCGGGAAGAGGGGATTTCAAAATCCGCCGCCACCCCGAGGCTGGGGGTCCATCCCTTTGTGGCGGACAAGCTTTACCGGCAGGCTCAAACTTACGGGCGGGAGGAACTGCGCGAGATAATCCGTATTCTTCAGGAGACCGACTTCCGGATCAAGACCGGGAAGATGGAGCCTGAGCTTGCCCTGGAGTTGTTGATCAGTCAGATTGCAACCTTCATGCCCGGGTCCCCAAAGGCAGGCTATTAGTTCGGCCCTTCTTTTATCTCGATCCCGCCCATCACGGACCGGGCCTGTATGCGTACGAGCCGGTGGTCTCCGGCATCGACATTGTATTCTATCTTCTGACTGGCGATGATGCCTCCCTCTTCCTGATCAAGAAAACTAACTCCGCCAAGGAAGGCATTCCCTTCATAGATCACCGGCAAATT
>JBASYW010000086.1:0-5899 GCA_049277715.1 Dethiobacteria bacterium
GGGATGGGGGGCGCTCGGAACTGTTCCCCCCTTTGAAAAAGGGGGGCCAGGGGGGATTTATTTGACTGTTCCCCCTTTGGAAAGGGAAGATAGGAAAAATTCACGATATAGTGTCCCGATGATCCGCTGCCGATTCCGCTATTATCCAGCCGGAACGGAATCACCCCGGCCCATCGCCGGCTTCATGTTTATATACCAGCTTTATCCTAGGCGAAATGTTGGTTTCCTCACAAGATTCTTCGCTGCGCTCTGAATGACAAGATAAAAAAACGGAATGACAGGGGTGGGGCGTTCAAAATGACCCCATTATTGCTCATCCAGAGGGAGCGGAAGCGACCGAAGGATCTTAACCACTTCAATGCCTCCATTATCATCCGGAAAGAACTAAAATCAGCCTGGTGTTGCCTTCTTTTACGATGCAAAGAAATAATATAGCAAGGGATGCCCCTGGATCCATTGGAAGTTGTAGGTGCTTTTATTCAGGTTTATAATATGGGTTAGAGCATATTATAAATTAATGGATAAAAAGGAGGTGCTGCCGATGCTGGAGCTATACGTCAAGGACGGCTGTCCTTATTGCCGGAAACAGATCGGGCAGCTGGATGAGGAGGGTATCTCCTACCAGCTGCACAATGTCACCCGCGACCGTGATGCCCTGAAAAAGGCCCGCGAAACGTACGGCGCCGATAAGGTGCCCATACTCGTGGAAAACGGGACAGTCAAGTCGATCGGCTACCGGGGCAAGGGTTGAGGCATTTAAAGTAAAACACCGCCGTGCGCGGTGATGCTCTTTAAAAGTGATGGGGGCCGTCACGGAATCATCACCATCACTCGGTTTTAAGTAAATCGTACCGATTTATCCGCCTTAAACTTGTAAGTAATCCTGCCAGACAGATTGTGTTTCCGGATGTAGCTGTGCCCGGGCCATGAAGTAAAAAGATCGGCCCCCGGCTACATGAATCAACATTCAAGCCTGTAAAATTGCGATAAAGGGTGAATTTATAGATGAGCTATCTATACATATTTGGGGGAACAGCCCTGCTGTTAGCGCTTCTCGGTATCATGGTAAAATATTTTAAATGGTACTGGCTGATTGCCGGTTATAATACGATGCCCCGGGCACGAAAAGAAAATGTGGACATCGAGGGGCTGGGCAACTTTTTCGGCAACTGGTTTTTTATCCTGGGGGGGCTGTTTCTGACGGGAGGTCTGCTCGGCCGCCTGGGCATCCTTTATATTGATCTGCTTTTCTGGAGCCTCTTTATCGTCGCCATCTTCTATATGCTGGTAAGAGCTCAGCGGTTCGACCATAACCCGAAAACAAAAAGCGATCGTATCGTATTGGGGCTGGTGCTGGGTTCTTTTATCTTGCTGGGGCTGTTCGTTACAGGAATGATAATCTATGGCAGTCTTACACCATCCGTTGAAGTGAAAGATGACTTTCTGGAAATCGGGGGGATGAGCAGGTTCACCCTCCCTCTTGCCGACATCGAGGAGGTTGTTCTGAAAGAGACTATGCCGCCAATTATCCGCAAGGTAAACGGGTTTGATGCCGGCCCGGTTAGAAAAGGCCTCTTTGCGGTGGAAGAGCTGGGTACGGGCAGGCTCTATCTGCAATCGCGGCAGGGGCCTTTTATCTATATCTTCCACGTTGATGGTTACGTGATCATTAATTTTAATGACCGGCGGCAGACCGAGGAACTCTACCGCACTTTATGTTACCACCTTACCCCCTGAATTTTTGCAGTATTTTCACGACCTCATCGATCTTGAGGACTTTGCCATAAGAAACAACTTTTCCATCTACGACGAGGGCAGGGGTAGTCATTACACCATAGGCCGCAATCTGAGAAAAATCGGACACGTGGTCGATGGTTGTATCCATGCCTAATTGCTCAAGCGCTGCTTTAGTTGCAGATTCAAGCTGATTGCATTTTGCGCAGCCGCTACCTAGAACTTTAACACTCGCGCCTTTCATTTTCGCACTCTCAGCCTTTGCCATGCTTTCATTATCAACGCTGCCACAGCAACCCGAGGTTACTTCTTTTTTCTTTCCAAAATTTAAAAGTGCCATTTTCGTTTTCTCCTTTATAAATCATATTATTAGCAGCAACCGTTTCACGGATCGTAGGTGATGATAAAGAACATCGGAACTCTTTAGATTCCCGGGTGCTGTCACCAGGATAACATGATTTTTTGACATAATCATTCCTTCTATACGATAAGTGGTTGTAAAACATTAAATAAATAACCGACAAAGATTATACTCACTGTGCAGATAACAATAAACACTGCCAACAGTTTGGCCTTAACGGCTTTGCGAAGCATGATTAATGACGGAAGGGACAAGGTGGTGATCGCCATCATGAAGGATAGTACCGTACCCAACTGAGCTCCTTTGAAGAGCAATGCTTCTGCAATAGGAATCGTACCAAAAATATCACCGTACATCGGCGCGCCAATCAACGTTGCCAGGATCACGCCAAAGGGGTTATTTCTTCCAAGGACGGATGCTACCCACTCCTCCGGTACCCAGTTATGAATAAGTGCACCAATTCCGACTCCAAGCAGGATGTAAGGGAATACCTTTTTAAAGGTGGAAAACATTTGCTCCTTCGCATAAATCAACCGATCTTTTCTCGTCAGATCCGGCGACTCGATATCCACGCTTCCGACTGCTAGGACAAAGCTTTCTACATACTTTTCCATGTGCATTTTTTCGATAATAACGCCTCCGATCACCGCAATAATCAGGCCAAATATTACATATAAAACAGCAACTCTGGCTCCGAATATGCTCATGAGCAGGACAAGTGAACCAAGATCCACCATCGGCGAAGATATGAGGAATGAAAAGGTTACCCCGAGCGGTAACCCCGCGGAGGTGAAACCAATAAATAACGGAATAGACGAACAGGAACAGAACGGCGTTACGGTTCCAAGCAAAGCCGCGACAATGTTTGCCCCAAGCCCATGAAACCGTCCCAATATCTTCTTGCTGCGTTCCGGTGGGAAATGGCTTTGGATATAACTGATGATAAAAATCAGTACGCACAATAAAACTGTAATTTTTATAACGTCATAAATGAAAAACTGAATACTCGCGATCCAACGATTGGTCGTATCGAATCCAAGACCCGATAATATCCCTTGAATAAAATCATTCAGCCATTTCATGCCAAGGGCTTGGTTCTGAAAAAAATCCCAGATCGATTTAAATACTTGCATCACATAACCTCTCTTGTTAATAATAATAGATTCTCACATCAATTATTTTTGATGTATTCTGCCCGGAAAAAGCCATCGCCCCGGATGGGATGGCTTTTATTATTCACAGCACCCATTCTCTTCTATAACCTTGTTCTGCGTTGTCAGCTCCTGCAGTAGAGCGATGGCATAAGCACTGCCTTTTGAGCTGATTTTGTAATGCGTCCATTTGCCTTCCTGCCGGCTTTCCACAACGCCCGACTCTACCAAAATCTTCATATGGTAGGAAAGCCCTGACTGACCTAAGTCCAATTTTTCCAGCAAATCACAGGCGCATTTTTCACCACTACGCAATAACTCAAGTATCTGCAGACGATTCTCATCACAAAAGGCCTTGAGCACTCTCTCTTGTTCCTTATATATTGACGTCTCCAGCTTACCACCTCACATCAAAATTATTTGATATGTCATCATCATATGCCCCAAATCAAATTTTGTCAATCTGTTTTTGCTTCACTATTCCCCAAAATGCAATCGTGCAATCCCGGCTTGAATCTAATAAACTTCGCCATCCGCCCACATCTCACACTGGGCGTGAACTCCCGACCGGAAGGGGGTTCGGCATGGCTGCCCGGCCGGGTTTTATTTATGGCGCTTCCTTCTCCGTCTCCTCCAACCAGTGAGCCAGATAGCGCCATACCCGCCTGGAGACACGGAGTTGATGGCCGACCCCGGGAAAAAGAACCAGTCTCCTGTTAATTCCCTTGCCCGCCCGCCGGTAAAGTTCCTCCGCATGTGTGCAAGGGACCACCTCGTCTTCATCGCCGTGCATGATCAGGAGGCGGCGGGGTGCAAGCTGCGCCACTTTGTCTTCCGGGCATATGCTTAACAGCCGGGTTATCCACTTCTCGGGGGTTGGCAAGCTCTCCGGCTGCCGGAACATCCCCGCTGCTTTGAACCACCCCCATAAATCCGCGGCCGGCAGCCGATCGGCAAAGAATACAAAGTTTTGCGGACAGGCTCCCAGAGCGAGGGCCTTCACCCGCCTGTCACCGACGGCAACCTCCACGGATACGGCGGCGCCGGCGCTGAACCCCATCAGGATCAGATCCGGAGAAGGGGTCCCGTAGGTGTGAACATAATAGTTGATAACCTCCCGCAGATCTTCGGTCCAGTTGACTAGATCAAGATTGCCGCCGCTTGAACCGGTGCCGCGAAAGTTGAAAATCAGCGTGGTAAAGCCCCGGCGAGAGAAGAACCGCCCCAGATAATCGTAGCCGTGCCGCTCCGGATTTTGAGGGGTGATCCCGGATGGTATGCCGTGACTGATGATCAGCCCGGTTCCTCGATCCCCCCCGGTGGCTGGAACAAAGGCCTGCCCCTTGACCGGCGCCCCGCCTATCGTGAGTGTGAACGGGTGCACTGCTTCGCACATATATTCCTCTCTCCCCGTATATGACATTTTTTTATCGGTCTCGTCATCCTTGGATATTTCCCGGGAAATATCGACCCTGCCGTCTGCACACCGGCATGCATATTTAAAGCGTATTATGCCACAATAAGTTTAGATTTAGGTTTTCGGGCCACCCGGCGAATGTTTACCCCGGCCCGGCACAAAAAATATGGAGATGAAGATGAATTCATATTATTCAGCCCTGCTGATCGCCGCCTCTGCCGGAGCCGCGATGGCGCTCCAGGGGTCATTAAATTCTGTGTTAAGCAAGGAAACGGGCCTGCTGGAGGCCACCCTGATCGTCCACCTCATCGGTCTGGCCTTTCTGGGCATCCTCTTTGCTCTGCAGCTGAATAGCGGCAACCTGTTTGATGCGGGCAAGGCCCCATGGTACAGCTTTCTCGGCGGCATTCTCGGGGTGGCCATCGTTTACGGAGTGGTCGTGGCTATCCCCCGCATCGGGGTGGCCAGCGCCACCACCGCCATTATCATCTGCCAGGTTACCACCGCCATGCTCATTGATCATTTTGGATTATTCGGCCTGCAATCCATCCCTTTTAACTGGTACAAGCTGGTTGGGCTCCTGTCCCTCGCCCTGGGCGGTTATCTGGTGTTGGGGCGGGTAAAGTAGTGTCAGCGAAGGTTCAGATCCTCGATCATCTTCTGTTTGCCAGCTTCGTCCACGACGTAGTAATAGACACCGTCAATATAGGTTCCCTGGCCGGGAAGATAACCGCGCTTCACGGTATCAAGGTTGATGCGGAGCAATTTCTGACCAAGTTGCGGCATTTTAAGCGGCGGGATATTGGTTACGAGGTTATCGCCCAGCAAATTGACGAACCGGGGTATTTTGGTTACATTCGAGGTATTGAGTGATTGTCGGGCGATGGCCAGCAGGAAGTTCTGCTGCCTCTGGATCCGCCCGAAATCGGTCCCTACTTTCCTGACCCGTACATAGGAGAGCGCCTCTTTCCCGGTTAAACGGTTAGGCCCGCTGCGCAGAGCGGGTTCGACCCGGGCAACCTCCGGCTCCACATCGATAACCACTCCTCCCAGCAGGTCGACAATCGCTTCAAACCCCTGAAGGTTGATACGGGCATAATAGTTCATCTCCAGCCCCAGGAATTTCTCCACGGTATCCAGGGTAAGCGGGATCCCGCCGAACGCATGGGCATGATTGATCTTGTCGCGGCCGTGGCCCCTTATTTCCACATAAGTATCCCGTGGAACGGAGAGCAT
>JBASYW010000087.1:0-2316 GCA_049277715.1 Dethiobacteria bacterium
TCCATCAGGTTCATGGCTTTGCCCAGGCCTTCCACAGCACGATCGCAGGCAAAATATTTGTAGGCACGCCCCTTGGCGACTATTTCATCATCCCACCGCGGCCCGTACAGATCGGGCCGATCAAGCATGCGGGCATACTGGTATCCGATAATCCTGATAATTTCAATATCCTTTACAATATCCGCCAGCACTCCGGCTATGGCGTCGTGCTCTTTCAGAGGCATCCCTTTAAAGTAATGCGAGTTGGCAAATGCCAGAAGTATTTCATAAACATTCATCATTGAACCGCTGACAAAAGAGATACTGCCCATATTTCCGAAGGAGATGACCTCTTTAAAGTACAAGTAATCATCTCCCGGCCCGCAAGCTCGGTAATAGACCGGGACACGAACATCTTCAAACCAGATGTCCCCATTTTTATCCGCAGCCATGCCTGCTTTTTGGTAAGGCCCTCCCTGGGTTACCCCCGGAGTTTCGGCCGGAACAAAAATGAAGGCAAAGTCCTTGAGATCGGTTGATCCGGGGTTGGTGCTGCAGACAACCCCGAACAGCTTTGATACTCCCCCACTGTTAGTCGGCCATAACTTGTGCCCGTTAATGACCCATTCATGGCCCTCCAGAACGGCAGAAGTCTCGATGGTACTGCCTTTTGTTATCTCCATATTTTCTATATCCGCGCCTCCCTGGGGTTCGGTCATGGCATTGGCGGCAAAAGCCGCTTTATCGGATGCACAGAATAGGGGCGCAAATTCTTCACAAAGCCGGCGATTTACATGAGGCTCGTTACAGATCATGATCAAAGGCCAGAATGTTACTCCGAAAGCAACGGCCATTGCCGAATCGGCCCGAGCCACCTCTTCAAACAGACGGAAGGAAGCGGTTGCGGTATAATTGGAATGTCCCAACCCCCACCCCCCCAGATCCTCAGGGAAAAGAACCCGCTGCAAGCCCAGTTCACCCATCAACCGGTCAAATGCGGGTTCAATAATCCGGTGGTCCTTCCAGTCTTCATCATATTTGCGCCGGTAGGGAATCACTTCCTTTTCCGCCCAGTCCCTTACGATTTTCCCCAGGTATTCATCAAGGGGGGAAAGGTACTCGAGAGGCCTGGTAAAATGATCTATTAAACTCATTTTTTATCTCTCCCTCTCTCATAAAGTTTTGCAGTGGTAAAAGTAACGGGCTATATCCATCTTGTTTAACTCCCAGTTACCGAGGTGTATCTGCATCGTTTTTACATCCCGCCAATAACGCTCGAGGTTCCACTCGGTAGCATAGCCCGCGGACCCCATCAGTTCCATAATATTATTGATGGCTTTTTCAGCAGCGCCGGTAACATGTGAGGAGATGCCAAGCGCGGATACAAACAAGCTTTCATCCGTAAAATATCGTGGGTTATCGAGTTGGGAAAGCATCTGTGCCAATTGATGGACTAAAAGGCGGCTCAGCAGTATTTCATGGCTTACTTCGGCCATAAGAGAGGCAGTTAAAGGGTTTTCCTTGAAAATACTGCCTCTTCCCTTTATTACCCGCGTATCGCCCCATTCTTTTATGATCTCATAAGCGGCAAAGAGAGATCCTGCCGTAACCGCCCCTACCCCCATATATAGCCACGAAAGCATCTTGCAGTAAGGAGCCTCGCCACGGAAAACCAGATTATCCATGCTGACTTTAACCTCTTCAAAATCGAGATCGGAGTTTATACTTGCTGCCAGGCCGGTTTTCAGAAAAGCTTGGCCCCTCTTGATTCCCGGTGTATCGGCAGGGATAATAAAAAATGCCGGTTCGGCCTCACCCTCCACCGCACAGAGAATACCAAAAAAACCGGCATCACCTCCCGAGTTAAACGGACGCATGTTTTTACCGGAAACAATCCATTGATTTGCTACTTTACGAGCGGAAGCCTGCAAGTACTTACCCCGGAACTCAGGAAATTTTTTGGCATCTTCCCTTCCGTAAACCGGAAGAATCAGAGAGCCCAAAACAACCTGATCATCCTGACAGAATAACGGTGCCATCTTTTTGCAGAGTATATCCTGGAAAGTAGTCTTGAACGCAAAAGTGCTGCATAAAGCAAAAGTGGATGCAGTTATAAAACCGATACCGGTGTCTGCTCTGCCAATCTGTTCAAGCGCCAGAGCAAGGGTGGGGGCGATTTCCGAAGTGTTATGTCCCGCGCCACCATACTTCTCTTCCCAAATCAACTTCTGCATCTCAATATCCAGATATAGTTTTTTAAGTGCCGGTTTTAACAATTTTTCATTGTCCTCTTTAAATTCCAGCCTCTTACTCATAACCTCAGCTTCGGCCCATTCT
>JBASYW010000088.1:0-3305 GCA_049277715.1 Dethiobacteria bacterium
AGATCCTTAAAAGATATGATCTCAAAACAACCTTTTTCGTTACCGGCATATGGATAAAAGCATACCCGGACTGGATCAAGCAGATAGCGGAAGACGGCCATGAGATCGGCAACCATACCGCATCGCACCCGCATATGAACCAACTCTCCACCGATCAGATCAAGGAGGAAATGAAAAAAGTGGATGATATGATCTGCAAACTTACCGGGAAACGCCCCAAATTGTTCCGCCCTCCTTTTGGTGAATACAACAACAACGTGATTAAAACAGTAACTTCGCTGGGGTATATCCCCATCCAATGGAGCATTGATTCTCTGGATTGGAAGAACCTGAGCAAAGAAGCAATTATCGAAAGGGTCACCTCCAATCCTCACAACGGCGCCATCATCCTTTTCCATAACGATGGACTCAACACACCGGATGCCCTCCCTGAAATCATTGAATTCTACACCAATAACGGCTACAAGATCGTCCCTATTTCTGAACTTATTTACAAGAAAGACTACGAAATAGATCCCGTCAACGGCGCCCAGAGGCCGATCAAAAAACAGGAACCCAGATAAATCGCGGGAACGGGCTCCAAATTAGTCCTGAATGTAAAGGGAATATGGTAAATAATGAGGAATCCGTTCCCCCCCTTGAATTTTCCGTCCCGGCCGGGATCAACGGCCAATTTTACCTTCCCGCTGCCCAACACGTGGTTTATCCATCTCCTCGCGGCGGGAACAGGTGCAACTTTACACGGCCTGTTTGCTGCTCTCCGATCAAGGAAATTATCGTGCCATCGTGCCGGGATGAAAGAAAATTAATGGGGATCCCCGCAAAGGCAAGCGGGTATCCCCATTTTACAATACAAATGCTTATTATGACCTTCAATCTATCTCCATCCGATACGTTATGGACGGGTGTACTCCATCGGCCAGATCTCGGTCTGCTCGGGCAGCAGCTTGGCAGACAGAGGGAACACACCGCTGCACCGATTTATGGCATAAGGAAAATCCATGTTCAGAAAATCTTCCAATGTCCCGATAGGGCTGTCGGCATTGTCAACAGTAAGGTAATGGATGGGGATGACCACGGACGGTGATATCCGGGCGATCACCTCCAGAGCATCTTCCGGCGAGATTGTATAGTAGCCGCCCACGGGAATCATCAATACATCCGCCTTGCCGATGAGGCCGATCTGATCATCGGTAAGCAGATGCCCCAGATCTCCCAGGTGTACCAGCCGCAGTGACGGGGTTTCAAAGACAAAGATGCTGTTTTTCCCCAGGTTCCGGCCATGCAGGGTGCCGCCGACGTTATAAATACGGGTCTCTCCCAGGCGATGATCGATCTCATTCCAGTCGCCCCCCGAGGTCAACCCCTGTAAAACGACGGCTTCGGCGCCGCCGCCGGCCGCATAATTATGATCGTTATGTCCATGGGAAACCGTCACCACATCGGATCTTTGATCTATCCGGCCGTAAGTGCCGAATTGGGGATCGTAAGGATCGATAAGCACTTTCCCATCCGCAGTCTCCAAAATAAAAGTTGCATGGCCCAGATAAGTAAGAGTCACTGCCTCCCCGTCTTCCTCTTCCCCTTTGCCGCCGTTATCAGCCGCCGGAGATTTATGGGCATCGTCTTCATCAGGAACCTCCGCGGAGGAACATCCGCAACATGCCAGACCAAAGGCCAGAAGAACCAGAACCATCATCACGAACAATGAAAAAACCCTTTTCCTGCTCTGCACCTCAAACCCTCCTCTTGGTAATAATATGCCTCAACTCCCATAATTTAACTATAACACATCCTTTTTAAGCCGTAAAGAACAACCCGGGGTCTGATCGTGTCAAAATACTGTAGGTTTATAAAGAACCCCACATTCGTCATGTTGTGTCGGATTCTGCGCTGCGCTCCCGGCCCAGGATGACAGAAAATGTGTTTGTCATTGAGGGGGTGGTGCGGCATTCCCCCCCCTGTCATCCGGAGGGAGCGGCTCCTTTTTTCTGTCATTCAGAGGGAGCGGCAGCGACCGAAGAATCTTAACCACTATGGATCACCATTATCACCCGGAACGGAATCACCCCGGCCCGACGTTGTCTTACTGGCCGTATACCCCTACGTTTTATTCCCAAACCTCAGCATCATTCAGGGCAGAACAAAAGATTATGCACGGAACTATTCGCTCCGCTCAAGATTCTTCGCTTCGCTCTGAATGACAAGATAAAAATCAGGATGACAGGGGTGGGGGGCGCTCGGAATGACAGGGCAGGGGGCATCGTGATGATAAAAATATTACTTTCATGGCTGAAGCAAAAAGGGCATGCATGAAGAAGAAGCAGAAGTGCCGCCACGAAGACGACAGCGCGGTTTATTCTTTTTTCCGAGCAAGAGTATAATTCTGTTTAAATGCGTTGAAGCGCCGGATAATATCGGGATTCTCTTTCAAAAAAAGATTCAACAGCCGCATGTTTTTCAACGTGGCCGGGCCCACGTGATGTTCGATCAGTTCCGTCTCCTCCAGCAGGCTTTCTTCATCGCTCAACATGGCCATAAACTCTTCGATGATGTGGTGGCGTTGCAACAGAAATTCTCCGATCCTGCTTCCCTGCTCGGTCAAGAAGATAATGCCGTATTTTTCATAATTGATAAGCCCCATATCCGCCAGTTTCTGCACCATCTTTGTTGCCGATGACGGCTTCACGTTCAGCCTTTCCGCAAGGGTATTGGTCCGCATATAGTTCTGCTCAAGAATACCGCGGTAGATCATCTCCAGATAATCCTCCATCGCGGAAGTCAGTATCTTCTCCTCCTGGTTCAGCAGCTCGTAACCCCGTACGGTGTAAAAATCCTGCCTCTTTTTCATCCTCACCCCGCCTCTTTCGCCTGATCATCTACCGGCAGTGCCGGGATCTCACCCGGCACGCTCCGGCCACCCGTGGCCCGGCAACAAAATTTTAATTTCTTCATCATTCATCATTTATGCGACAGAGCAGAAACTCACCCTTATTAACCATATTCAGGTTCTCCTCTGTTTAGTGCCACGGCGGTGTAAAAATAAAATATTCTGCGTCCATAAATGCAGTAACGTCCGTCAGAAAAAGCTCATATATTAGTTTAGGAAAACTTGTTTTCCCGCCGCTAGCTCAGCGTAAAATGGTTCAACAAAAACCTGAAAAGAGGGTCTTTCTCGATGGAAAACAGCTTGATACCCCTGCACCGGTTGTCACCCGGCGAGACTGCCAGGGTAAAAAAATTAAATTGCCATGGGAACACCCGTCGAAGAATGCTGGATCTGGGGCTTATCTCCGAGACAGAGG
>JBASYW010000089.1:0-16349 GCA_049277715.1 Dethiobacteria bacterium
TTTCTGATAAAAGCCATCTTTGTATCCGCTCTTGAGAAGGTACGTTCCGAGGATAATCCGGCGCTTGACTTCCATACCCAAATTTTCACTCCGCGCATGGGTAAGCATCCTGCTTAAATCATCTCCCTTCCGGAGATGGTGCCCATAACGCAGGCCATCATAACATCCTAAATTGGAACATGCTTCCGCCGGGCTGATAAGATAATATGCCGCCAAAGCGTAATCGGTAAGGGGTAACGATACCTCTGTTATATTCACCCCTATACTCTCCAGATATGTTGCCACCTGATCAAGCCTGCTTATAATCCGCTCATCAAAGCCTGTTCCCGTCTGCTCTTTGATTATCCCTACAGTTAAACCGCCGATTTTCTCTACACTTTTTCCCGGGCAATGATCCTCTATTTCCGGATAATTCAGTGTAGTTGGATCACAGGGATCATAACCGGCAATGAGATGAAATAGAGCGGCCCCGTCTTTGGCATTCATACTGAGGGTTCCGATCTGGTCCAGTGAAGAAGCAAAAGCAACAAGACCGTAACGAGAGATGCGTCCGTATGTGGGACGCAATCCGGAGACACCGCAAAAAGCGGCCGGCTGGCGAACAGATCCTCCCGTATCCGATCCCAAAGCCAGCGGAGTTTCATGTGCCGCCACCGCTGCGGCCGATCCACCGCTGGAGCCGCCGGGAACCCTATTTATGTCCCACGGGTTGCATGTAGAGAAGAAAGCCGAGTTCTCGGTAGAAGACCCCATTGCGAATTCGTCCATATTGGTCTTACCCAGGATCGGCAACCCCGCTTTACGGAGCCTGCTTACAACCGTGGCATCATAAGGAGAGATATATTTTCTCAAAATATTGGAAGCACAGGTTGTATTGATCCCTCGGGTGCAGATATTATCTTTTATCGCCACGGGCACACCGGCCAGGGGATGGAGTTTCTCGCCTCCGGCACGTTGTAAATCAACGTGGCGGGCCGTCTCCAATGCATCGTCTGCAGATAAGGAAATAAACGCTCTTATCTTCTTATCCATCTTTTCAATGCGCATCAGGAAACTCTTGACCACATCGACAGCAGAGACTTCTTTATTCTGCATCAGACGGGATAACTTTAAGGCATTGAACTTATATAATTCCATAAATTTATGGTCTCCTTATCCTTTCACCGGAAAATAATTTGACTCCGGTTGTCGGGGAAAGTCGGCGTTTATTTTTTAAAAAGTTATTTTGAAATCCGGCTTCCTTTAGATTGAGGCATATTCTTTGATACTTCTTTACGGGTAAGAGATGGCCTGACCTCATCATCTCTTAATATATCCGGATCAAGGGCAAGATGCGAAGCAGGCTCAACTTCCGGAACATCAAGTTCCTGCACCTTGGCCATGACATCGAGTACCATCTTTAATTGCCCCTGGAGATACTTCTTCTCTTCCGGGCTCAGATCAAGATGAGCAAGTGCAGCCAGCTCATCGATCATGGTCAGTGGATTATCCATAGAGAGTACCCCTTTAAGTCATTCTTTCTTGTTTTAATTCCTGCATGTATATTTAATCAAAGATAGTCCTGATAATCACGAGGTTATTTCTGCCATCCAAACCTCTTTCATGCTTCTTGCCCACGCTCTAAACCACAGCCAAGAATCTTGCCTGGTCTATTCGTACAGCACTTCCACGATAAACGTGGAATATTCTTGGTTAAGAAATGCGGTTCTTACTATCTCCTTATCTTCATTTATAATCTGTATTACCGGACGGAGATGCATCCGCGGAATTGAGCCGGCCACGATCCCAATTTCTCCCGAGCTGAGCCTGACCCTGCAACCGATGGGGTAGATGGGCATATTATTGAAAAACGCCTTGATGTAACCATAATCCAACTGCCCGATACTGCCCATTAAAACCTCTGCTCCGTCATGTGGCAACGGTGATTCCCGATAAACCCTATTGGTTGTAACCGCATCGTAGACATCGGCAATCGAAATTATCCGTGCCCAATTGTGAATGCTCTCACCTGATATCCCTTCCGGATAACCATTACCATCCATCCTTTCATGATGCTGATAGATGGCCCTAAGGATATCCCGCTTATATTTTTGAATTTGTAAATACGCCTGTAGCCGTAACGAACATGCTCCTTCATTATTTTAAATTCATCCGAGGTGAGCAGCCCGGGCTTATTGATTATTTCTTCGGGAACATCGACCTTACCGATGTCGTGCAGAAGGGCTGCCAAACAAATATTGGGGATCTCTTCCGGTTGAAATTCAAGAAATTTAGCCAAAGTCGTTGCATATATGGAGACGTGAACTGCATGTGAGAAAGTGTAGTTATCAAAGGCTTTTAAAATCGCCAGCTGTAGAAGAATCTGGGGATCCCTTAATATTTCTTCCGTTATCCTTTCCGCAATACCAAAAGTATCGTGTATCTGTTCGTCGGTAATGATATCCGGTCTTTCATAAAAAGTCTTGATCACATTCAAGCTATCCTTGTAAATCTTTTGCGATCGCCGACTGATTCTTTCCGGCAGTGGCTTAAGATGATCTTCCACATCCATCTTTTTACCGCCCTTAAGAAAGTGCGTTGATCTTAAATATTCCGGCTTTCTTCTGCCGGGCCAGTCTGCCCTGATTTTTTCCTCCGTTGTTTCACCTATATCAACAGACGGATGCAGGTAAACTTCATACCTGTCTTTATGTGAAAATAAGTAAATGGATTGCAGCATTTTCTCGGAAAGGATCGTATCTTTTTTAATTAATACTACTCCGCTTCTTAAATCCAGAAGATCTTCGGCCAGTACCATGCCGGGCTCCAGTTTATATGTATGCACGATCCTGCGCTTGACCATAATCCCTACAGCCTCCCGTCCGTCCCCGTTCGTATAGGAAAGATATGGCCACAAATTTGCGGTATGCTCTCTAAAATTACATATCCTGTATCTCCGATACATTCTGCAAATGCATAAGTTTGTCCTTCTTTAAAACGATCCACTGAAACCAGCCTCCGGACGGGATTGTAAAGAGTGGAATAGTCATTGATGTGACAATATATTTTGTGATTAATAAATTTAACAGAAGAATAAAGAAAGGCCGGATAAATATCTCCGGCTAACGATCAAGCTGATCAAATTAATTCAATTCTTGCTCTGCTTTTGTTAAGAACAAACTGTTCCATAGGTTCAATCTGTTTCCAACAGAAGCTTTTCCAGTTCCAAGGGCTCAATATAGCGGCCATCTTGATGATATGCTCTCATACATCCTCCCGATATTTCATCGATTAAAGTAATCTCCTTGTCTTTACCTGCCCTGCCAAACTCCAGTTTGATATCGTATAATTCGGCACCCTTTCTGGCCAGCTCTTCTTTAACTATGCCGGCAATTTTTCTGGTCAGATCTTTCAGCACTTTATATTCATTTAGGGAGAGTATTCCCAACATATCCAGAGCATCATCGGTAATCGGCGGGTCTCCCCTCTCATCATCCTTAAGGGTAATTTCCACGAAGGCATCAAGATGTTCCCCTTCCGCAACATAGAGACCGTAACGACGTAAAAAACTACCTACAGCTCTAAAGCGACATATCACCTCAATACCTTTGCCGAAAATTTCCGCCGGTTTAACGGTCATCGTCGCCTCCTCAATATTGGCATCGATATAATGAGTCGGTATTCCTCTCTCCTTTAAAATTTCAAAAAATAACCTGGTAATTCTCAAGCTTGCTCTACCGGCTCCTTTTATAGATAAACCGACGGTATTTGCCCCCGGATCAAAAACACCATCTGTTCCGGTTACATCATCCTTAAATTTAAGCAAGTAGTTTCCATTTTTCAGGGCATAGATATCTTTGGTTTTGCCTGTAATAATAAGCTTCATCGATTTTCCCCCATATTAATCATTTCAAAATAATTATATATTATACCATCAGGACAGGCAATAAGCGGTTGATTCATTTTCTTTTTATTATATTTTGGTGGAACAGGAATATAAATATAGTAAAAATAAAATCGCGCTTCCATATATCCGGATATTAATCTATTTGACAGACATTGCCGAATTGTGCTATTATTTGAATGATTCCTATGATTTTCTATATTTACAGTACTATATTTATTTATTTTTGTTTTTTTTAACAATAGATCGAGGAGGAGAAATTATGACTCAGTTTAAAGAAAACTGCATCGCCGCCGTCTTTCAAAACAATGCCGCCAAATATAAAGAGAAGGCCTATGCCACATACAGGAAAGGGGGGGAAGGAGGCACTTATACCGATATTTCATGGACTAAAATGAACGAGATGGTCAAGAGCCTTTCTTTCTATTTTCTTTCCAAAGGTGTAAAGAAAGGTGATCGAATCTCCATCTTTTCCGACAACCGTTATGAATGGCACCTGGCCGCACTGGCAATTAACTCCATCGGGGCGATCGATGTGCCCATCTATGCCACCAACTCAACCGAAGAAGCAGAATATATACTCACCGATTCCGGTGCAATAGCCTGTTTGGCCGGTAGTGTAGATCAACTGGAGAGAGTTTTAAAGGTCAGAGATAAACTGCCCGATCTAAAAGAATATATCGTCTTCGATGAATATGGCAGCGATACCGAAGGAGTCAAAACATTAACTCAGGTATTGGCCGAGGGTAAAGCAAATCCGGCAGAAGATGAATTTGTAAACCGCTTGAACTCTATTTTGCCCGATGATTTTTCAACCCTGATTTACACCTCGGGAACGACCGGAAATCCCAAGGGGGTTATGCTAACTCACAACAATCTGTATTCCAATGTTGAAAATACCCTTTATGGCATGGTTGACAAAAAGACAGGAAAACCCCTTCTAACCGAAAATGACATCTTTCTCTCTTTTCTGCCTCTATCGCACTCATTTGAAAGAACGGCAGGGTTTCATGGAGCGCTTTCCAGAGGGGCAAAAACCGCCTTTGCCGTTAACCTTAATACATTGATGGACGACTTTATCGAAATCAGGCCCACTATTATCATCAGCGTTCCTCGCATATATGAGAAAGTGCATGCCGCCATACTTGCAAAAATTGCCGATGCTTCATCTTTAAAAAAGGCCATCTTTAAATTTGCCACCAAACAGGCTAAACTTAATATAGACAAGGTATGCCATGATCAGGAAATTACCGGCTTCAAGTACAAACTTGCCGATAAACTTGTTTTCTCCTCCCTGAAGAAGACTCTGGGTATGGATCGTCTCAGATTTGCGATATCCGGCGGAGCGCCCCTTTCCGTGGATGACTGTGAATTCTTTGTCGGCATGGGTTTTAAAATTCTGGAAGGTTTCGGATTAACAGAAACATCTCCCATCACCCACTTTAATCGGCCGTGGCAGATGAAACCCGGTACCGTTGGCCAACCAATTAAAAACACCGAGGCTAAAATATCGGAGGAAGGCGAGCTTCTCATCAAAGGCCCTCAAGTTATGGCCGGATATTATAAAAATGAAGAGGCAACAAAAGAGGTTATGACCCCTGATGGCTTTTTCAAAACGGGAGATATGGGAGAAATCGATGAAGAAGGTTATTTGAAGATCACCGGGCGGATTAAAGATATTATCGTCACCGCCGGCGGTAAAAATATCTCTCCCCAAAATATTGAAAACAGCATCAAGGGTTCCCGCTTTATTGAACAGATAGCAATTATCGGTGACAAACGTCGTTTCCTCTCAGCTCTTGTTGTTCCGACATTCCCGGAACTGGAAGCCTGGGCCAAGCAAAAGGGGATCTCCTTTACTGACTCTTCCGAATTGCTCACGAATCCGCAAGTACTTGATTTATACAGGAAAGAGATCGACAAACATACCGCCCAATTTGCCAGAGTGGAACAGATCAGGCAGTTTGCGCTGATTAAGGCCGAATGGTCTCAGGAAACGGGTGAGCTTACACCTACCCAGAAGATAAAAAGAAAAGTGATCTCTGAGAAATATGGTCCCCAAATTGAAGCCATGTACAACGTAGAGAAAATCGGATGACCTATAAATTGGGTTCAGATTCCCGGGCATGAAAAAATGCATAGCGGCAGGTTTACTAAAACCTGCCGCTATTTATAATGAGGAAAAATATCAAGTAACTTTAATCGATCAGCTCATGCAGCTCTGTAATCTCAAGGGGTCTGTATTTATCTATGCATATAAACAACCAATTTGCACCCATCTTCCTGATATCTTTTTCTATGGAAGGATCAATCTCAATACCATAGCGATCGGTAAATATGACGCCCAGGTCACGATGATCAGGATAAAAATTGTTTGCATAGAGATCATGTTTGGGAAACAATTGCTCCATAATGCCCGAAAACAATTCATTCTCCTCGGCATATTCCTCATAATAATCCCTTATGATTTCAACAACCTTGTTTCTCTCTACCATGGAATGAGGATGGATGATCTCGTTGATGGAGTTGTTAAGAAATAAAGTGGCATACATATTTTCAGGGATTTCAATCTGATCAAGTATTTCTTGTACAACCTCTGAGGTAAAATCGATATCCACCAAAGTAGACAGTTTAAAGTAAAAAATGCCGGCACGAAAATCATGATTTTCTTTATTTTCCACCTCCAACTTCCCGGTTCTTTCTGTGGATGCTCCATCTTGTTGCAAAATACTTCTTCTTTTGGATGAAATTAACCGCCCCAGTTGTTCCTTCCACAATAATTTTGACTTTTGCATTTATGGACCTATCCTTTCATTAAATAATATTGAACAGCTTGATAATGATGATTCAAAGTTGCAGAGTGTTTGTAGAAATCTTGCTGGTGCTAAAGAAACCTTTTTCTTGTTACTATTTTACTGGATAGAACCGATTGATGGAAGATAATCTGAGGCGACCACTGACAACATGTTATCATGAAACATTTTTACCAGGGATATTCTTCCATATGCGATATTTATCCGTTATCTTTTTCCTCATGATTATCTTTATCAAAATATTGATCGGGTTCAACAAGATCATCAGGAAGATACTGGGTTAAATTTTGTTTGCAGATAGGACAACTATAGCCTTTTCTATGGAAGTCATCAAAGCTGGTAAATAAATGCCCGTCAGAAAATAAGAGGTGCCCACAATAACATCTAACGTAGTATTGATACATGATAAAAAAGCTCCTTCCGACTAATCTTCCTGCAGAGACAGTTCTCTACAAAATCTTCATCAAAAATGCCAAGGTAATCTGTGCCCAGTCATCTGATGCTAGCCGGAATAAGTTGAAGCTTGCCCTGCGTTGAGGGGATACCGAATCCAATGATTAATTCTTGATGTATTTCTCCCCTTATCTAGTTGTGGGAAAAAACAGGCATAGCAAACCTATTCTTTTCATTTTGTTCTATAATTATACTACCTAAAGATAAATTTTGTCCAGTTTTAATTTTTTATCAATTTTTATTATTTATTTTAATAATTTTATTGGCTCAATGCGACCATAATTAAGGCCGGCAAGATTAACCGATTTGAGAAATTTCCTCCGTAAGCTACCTTTAACCTGCAAATAATGATATAAATAATATAAGCGCGCTGTAAGAGGAAAAAAGATGTTTTTAGGAGGTAATGCATGCCCGGCGGATGATGATTTTATTTTGTTATGCAGGTAAAATTCAGGTATTTGGTGAATTGTAACATATACTTTATTGAGTATATTTTTATTTAGGGGGATAGTGAGATGCCTACCACCGATATAGTTATTGCCGTAGTTGTTACCGCGGTTGCCGTATTTGTTATATTTATGGTCAGAGATTTGATTTTAAAACAGAGAAGAATTAGAAGTGGAGCGTCCGATGATTTACTGAGCATATCCGAGCGCATATCCTTTGGCGCTCAACAGCTGATCTGGCTCATCGATGCTTATAATCGTCAGATTGCCACTCTGGTAAATATCGTGGATAACGTGGCTGTCTCTTCCGAAGGTAATGCCGCCAATACTCAAGAAGTATCTGCAGGTATTCAGCAGTTGTCCTCTCTCTCCCGTGATATATCAAAACGTACCGGACGTATTAAAACTGTATTTGAAGATATTTTAGCGGTGTCTTTGGAGAACCGCGGATGGATAGACAAATCCGGAAAAACGCTGTTAGATATCTCCGCTACCATAAGAGAGTCGGCAAATGCCATGGATGATCTGGAAAATGTAGTGGGAAAAGTAAATGATCTGCTAAGAAACATTCAGGATGTTACCGAAGAGATCAACCTTTTAGCACTCAATGCATCAATTGAAGCCGCCAGGGCCGGCGAATATGGGCTGGGATTTACCGTTGTAGCCAATGAAATTAAAAAATTATCCGGCAAAACAGATAAGATGACGCAGGAAGTACAGAGCACTATCAACGAAGTAAATAACCAATTGAGTGTAACCGGCGATGCCATTGATACCGGTGTAGAAAAAATATCCGAGGTAGAAAATATCTCCCGTAAATCGGTCCAGTCATTTGATAAGACAGTCCAACAATTGCAGGAAGTAAAGGATTTTATCTGGGAGCTCGCAGATAATACGGAAGATCAGGTCGAAGTTTCTGAAAATAGTGCCAAGGCCATCCAGTCCATCTCGGAAGAATCAACAGATATCTCCAACAATATTAGCGATATGAGCAAGATATTCACCGAGCAGCAAGAGGATAGTGAAAAAATATTTGATTACTCCAAAAACCTGAATAAAGTCGGTTACGACCTCCATAGGATCTCTGTCCTTCAGAAAGATCGTAACGTGTTGATCTTCGGAGTAAACCCGTTCACTATACCCGAAAAAATAAAAGAACAATATCTGCCGATTATCGATGAGATCGGCCGGCTGGTGGGACGAAAAACCAGGACGGTTATTGTACCCGATTATGAAGCTCTGACCGATTATATTAAAAACGGATTGATTGATCTGGGCTGGTTTTCCCCGAAAGCTTATGTGAATGCCAAAAAGGAAATCAACCTTCAGCCCTTGGTAACACCGATCAAAAACGGCAGCGCATTCTACAAGGGCCAGATAATTACCAATAAGAACAGCAGATATTATAAACTTTCCGATTTACAGGGTGCCACCTTCTGTTTTGTTGATCCTCTCTCTACATCCGGCTATATTTATCCTCTGCAATTGTTGAGAAAAGAGGGGGTAGATGCCCATAAAGATTTTAAAAGCATCGGCTTCCTGGGCAATCATGATAATGTAATCAATGCGATAATAGACGGAAAAGTTGATGCCGGTGCCACCTTCACGGGAGCGATCAATATGGCGGGTAAGGCCGGAGTCAGGATTGATCAACTTAGAATTATCGCCGAAACGGAGCCCATTCCTAACGATGCCATATCGGCCAAACCCAATTTAACCTTATTGCTCTCTGAAAAAATCAAGAAGGAATTTTTATCCATTAATAAAAATGAAAACGTTAAAAAGATCATGCGAGAGGCCGGAATAGACGGTTTCCAGGAGGCATCCGATTCCTCCTACGATGTGGTTAGAAAACAGCAGTAGCCTGCTGATACTTACATTTCTGCAGGCCACCATGATTAACAACTAAAGAGGAGACAGATAACACCTCTATCTCCTCTTTTTTATTATTGAATTACGGAACAAAACTATCTTAAGAAATTTCCTCATCTTTCATCTTCAAGTAATTCAGACAGACATGCAATGCCTTCTGCAATACCTTTGGATCCACCTTATCGGGTGTATCACGCACGGTATGATAATGGTTGAAGTATCCTTTACCCTCAATAATCTTGCTCGCATCCATGCCAAAGATGCATGATGTTTCGATCCCTGCCCGGGCAAAGGCGGCTGAATCAGTGGATCCGCCTCCCAACGGCATCCCCATCGTCTTCATTTGATATCCCAATTTATGGGCTACTTTTACCAGATCATCAACCACTTTTTTCGATAACTTTACGGTTCCGTTAAGGTCCGAGGTCATGGCAAACAGATCATCCGCATCCACCAGGGTTTCTAGATTAATGAGGATGGTCTGCTCCGCTTTCAATTTATCGCGGTGAGCTTTTACATAGGCCATCGCTCCGCGCAGGAAAGCTTCTTCCGAACCAAAGGCCATCGTTACAACACGAGTATGTTCTGGGAAATATTCTCCTCTCTCTTTTAAGTTATTCAGAGCATGGCCTACACCCAGAGCAACGGAAACGGCCGACAGGTTATCCCCGCAGCCGGGAGTCTCTATCCATGTCGTAAAGAAGAAAAATAAAACGGCAATCGGGCTTAAACAGATAACCACCTTCCAGATTATATTAAAAACGGTGTTAACTGTTTCCGGCACCACGAACAGGGTGCTGTAATTGCTGATTACCGCTAAAACTCCATTTGTTACACTCATGATGCCAAAAACAAAAAAGATAACCAATACCAGAAAAACTAAAATGGTATAGGTCCTCCCCCCCCACCATTTGATAAAATTAAATTGAAATGGTGAATCGATATGCCCGGCAAATATTATCGTTTGCTTTGATTCGCCGGAAGGATTGATGACCCCATAAGTATTGCAAGATGTTTTTTGGGGATAAAACGGATCAATGATCTGCTTATAAAGAACAAACTGGCCGATAACAATAAAAAAGTTGAAGATCATAATCAGACCGCTGATTATCGGTTTAACGTTGAAGAGAGCCAGAGCCACAAAGAACAGGGGAACGACGAATTTAATCCACCCTAATGCCGCCTTTGGTGCCAATTGAAAGTCCTCTATTTTTACTTCATCCGCAAATTCCTTCATGATTTCTGACGCCATCTCCGCTCCCTTTCTTTCTCCGGGTGAGCCCGGGGAACGGGTAAATGCTCCCACCTTGCTGACAAAATCATGCATGTATCTTCCATCATCGTCAGTAACTTTAATTGACATACAAATCACACCTCCCGAGGTAAAATTTTTCATATTGAATCGTTACCAATTCTATTCCACATCGATATTTTAATTCCTCCAAGTTAAAAATGTCAGGGGACCTGTCCCCTTGACATTAATTTTGCGAAGAAGGATATTAAATGCGTAAAATCGAATATTTATAAAAATTGTTGAATAAAGAGGAAGTCAATTTTGTCATCTACCAATAAACAGGAACAGGCGCATCAGATTGACCCTAAAGATAAGACCGCTCCCGGGGCCGGATTGAAATTTGATCCGGGCAGCGGAATCAAAATCGGCAAAAAGGTATTTATCTCCTCGACGATTATTCTTCTGGTACTGATGCTTACGGCTGGGATACTTACATACGTAATTCCAAGCGGATCATATGATAGAATCATCCAGGACGGTCGCGAAATTATTGTGGCCGATTCTTTCAAATTCATGGAGAGACCGGACTATCCTGCCTGGAGATGGCTGATCGCTCCTCTGGAAGTTATCGGCAGCGAAGATTCGTTAATGATTCTTGGCATAGTTTTGTTTATTGTTATCATCGGCGGTTCATTTTCTGTTATGGATCGTGCCGGGGTTATGAAAGCCGTGATTAACAGAACCGTGGACAGATTCGGCCATCGCCGGTATCTCCTTATGGCAGTGATCGTTTTTTTTCTCATGTCTCTCGGCGCTTTTATGGGTATCTTTGAAGAAGTTATCCCGCTGGTCCCTATTATCGTAGCCCTCGCTTACAGGCTTGGCTGGGACTCCCTTACCGGGCTGGGAATGAGTTTGCTGGCCTCGGCATTCGGTTTTTCAGCGGCGGTATCCAACCCCTTTACCGTTGGAATTGCACAACGCCTGGCCGGATTGCCCGCTTTCTCGGGCTTTGCCTTCCGTATTTTTGTTTTTCTTATCATATACGTTATTCTGGTTACATTCCTGTACCGGCACATCCGCAAGATTGAGAAAGATCCCCGCCGTTCTCCGGTATATCAGGAAGATTTGGCTATAAAAGCCAGATATAGCGGAAATGAAGAGGTTTTGTCTCCGGAAGAACAGCTCAAAATGAGCAAGGCCATCAGGTTCTTTACGCTCATGATTCTACTTTTACTGGCAATGCTCGTGGTCTCTTCTTTTATTCCTCAAGTAGCGGATCTTTCCTTTCCCCTTATCGCCTTGCTCTTCCTGATCGGAGGTTTGGGGGCATCACTCATTGCCGGGATAAATTTTAAAGAGATATTGCTCACCTTTGGATGGGGTATTGCCAAAATTTCACCGGGGATTATCCTGATACTCATGGCCGTAAGTGTAAAATATATCATTACCCAGGGAGGAATCATGGATTCTATCCTTTACTTCGCTTCGGTGGCAATATCCAGAAGCACCCCTTATCAGGCGGCGATCATGATTTACGGTCTGGTTCTGGTTCTTAACTTTTTTATTGCTTCGGGCTCGGCCAAAGCTTTTCTGGTCATGCCCATCATTGCTCCCTTGGCCGATCTGATGAACGTAACCCGTCAGACCGCTGTTCTGGCCTTTGTTTTTGGCGATGGTTTCAGCAACGTCATCTATCCCAGCAACCCCGGTCTTCTGATTGTCCTCGGTCTGACAGTAGTAAGCTACGTAAAGTGGTTTAAATGGGCTATCGGCTTGCAATTGACGATCCTGGCGGTAACCTGTTCATTACTTCTGTTTGCCGTAAAGATCGGGCTGGGACCCTTTTAAACAACTTACTTCAACCAAACATAAACCGTCTTGGAGAGCGGAGCGGGTGTAATTATCTCCGGTCAGATTTCTTTCTGGCCTGCCGGGCTATATTCACCAAGTACGATGAATACAGGTACCCTTTGGCTTTACGCTTTACCATAACGAGATGCCTTATTTTATGCAGAGACCATCCTTTTCTTGCGCCGGCGCCGGCGAACCCATATCAACGTTATCAATAAAACAATGACGAGCACAGGCCATAACAGTAAAGGTATTGTCCATACCGTATTAATTCTTCCTGCAGTATCTTCGTAATAAGAGGATATTTGGGGCACTCCTCCTTCGCCGCGCGGTTGCAGGGCCGCATACTCCACCAATGCTTGCCAGGCTTTTAATTCATTTCCCTGCTCATCATAGACGATGACCTCTTCAGAGATATCGCCTTCCTGATTCATATATGGCAGAGGATTCCCATCCTTGTCTTTAGGGACAATCCTGGCCTTTGGCAATATATCGACAACTTTATCCACGGTAGGCAGATGGTACAGGATATACGACTCCGTAACCACCCTGTACAACCGGTCTTCGCCCCATCTGAGCGGCAAATAATCCTTATCATCCGAACTCTGCAATCCATCTTTGGTGTACCTTTCGGCATTGATCACCGCCCTGAAAGAGGGGATCGGGGTATGGTCCCCCAGAAAATCAACTACCTTGAACGGCAGGTTGAACAGTATGACGCGCTGCGGGTCATAATCAAGTCGCAGCCCTGATATCTGCGGATATTCCTCATACCCCCTGAGCTCGGGAAGGAAGAAAAATATCTCTAAAATGCGGCGTACTTCTTCTCCGGTAAGGAAAAAAGAGACCAGTGGATGACCGGGCCGCAGGTCATGCCCCGTCCCCATAAGGGGGATATCGGCGATATCTCTGAAAGATATCTTCCCGGGGCCCAGTTCTCCCCAAGACAGCCCGGAAGGAAGTAACGCAAAATCCACCTTCTCTCCCAGTATCTGTCCAGCGATTATTCTGTAAGCATCAGCAGCGAAATTTCCCAGAGGCATCTCCTGCATCTTTATGCTCGTCAATGGAAACTCCGCATAAGCAACGGTATCATCGGATCCCATATATTTTTCACCGGTAAGCTGCCTTACGGCTTGATCAAGTTTATCCTCAAAATCGTCAACCAGGGCGGCAATGGAGCGATCTTCCGCTACAGAATCATCAAGAAGAATGTGGTAAGGTGTCCCGGACTCTTCATTTCTTGGGCGCCATTTACCGGTCAGGGGATTATAGGCCAGTTCCATCATGCAGAGGTGTTCCAGGTGCGAAGATGTCTGCATGATGATGGTTCCGTTTTCCATTATCGGCCGGATAGCCCGATGCTCATGTGCCGCCATAATGATATCAATACCGGAAACATCACGAGCCAGTTCCATATTACTATTTGTATTGGCATGTGACAGGGCGATGATTATATCGGCGCCTTCCTCCTGCAGAGCCGCCACCGCTTTGCGGGCGGCTTCATGGGGATCAGAGAAGCTTACCGGGCCATTTTTAAATATGTACGGAGGCAATGTATCCCTGCCGATAACCCCTAAAATACCGACGGTCAACCCGTTGCTCAACGGCTTTAAATAAGTATGCTCAAGAAGCCCGGGCTCGTTCAAGGGGTGATCTTTCGGCGGGGCGGTATTTGTTCCCAGCACCACGGTTTCCCGGCTCTTCTCCGGATACCCCGCATTCTTCAGCATCTGTGCCAGACCATAATGTCCGGGATCAAATTCATGATTGCCCAAAGTAACGGCATCGTACCCGATCTTCTGCATGAGCATCAGTTCAGGAGCACAATCCATAAAGTTTAGCCAACTGTTCATGATCGGGCTGATAAAGTCTCCCCCATCGGTCAATAAAACCGGCTCTCCAAGAGATTCTTTGCGAGCTCTTATCTCGTTCACCGCCCCGGCCATGCGTGGGAAACGCTGTATGCATGCATGGATATCACCGGTATGTAGAATGGTCAGATATTTTTCTGTTTCCGGGCCTTTTATTTCATCGGTCGGCCCCCCCTCGTCTTCCACCATTCCAAGATTCTCCGGAATACCTTCATGCGAAGAGTTGCTTTCCACAGAAATATTACTTGCCGCATGGGTCAATATGCCCTGTTCAAGCATGAGAATTTTACATCCTGAGAGCATCAAGGCCGGTAATAATACAAGTACTGTAATGGAAAAATGTTTTCTCATCCCTATCTCCCTTCTTCCCGGCAAGAAAGCCGGATTGATACTAAAAAGCCAACCTTAAAGGAAAACCCTGTTAATAAATATTACATTCTTCCAAATTTACTGAATCTCCTCCAAAACTCTTATCCGGCAAGATAAATCATATCTTTCTCGAAATAAAAATATAGATTGTAATATGCAGGGTAATAGAGGATAATAAATGCAAATATAATAAGGGGGTACGGATATGAATCCAAAAATCAAGCAAGATTCTTACCGGGCCAAGAAAAAGGGTTCAAAATCAGGTTATAAAACTCTTTTTGTTTTACTGGTAGTTGCCGCCATAATATTGGGCCATATAAGGATCGATATTCCTGTAGAAACATTGGCTCAGGAGTTCGCCAACGAACAGTCCCGTTTCATAGAGGTCGATGGGCTGAATGTTCATTATCGGGATGAGGGTGAAGGCGAACCTCTGGTACTGCTTCATGGCTGGTCAGCCTCGCTTCACACATGGGATGTTTGGACTGAAAAACTAAAAAGAGACTTCAGAGTAATCAGACTGGATCTTCCCGCATTCGGGCTTACCGGGCCGGCCACCGATGCTGATTATTCCATTGATTATTATGTTGATTTCCTCGATCATTTTCTTACTGCATTGGATGTGCAGGAGAGCTATATCGCCGGCAACTCCCTGGGAGGAGGAATCACCTGGTTGTACGCCGCAAAATATCCTGAAAAAGTTAAAAAAATAATTTTACTTGATGCCGCCGGATACAGGGCGGAGATGCCTTCAATAGAAAAACTGGCCTCACCGGATACTGTTCGATCTGTAATCAGGTATATAACGCCCCGTTATGCCATCCATTTTCTGGTTAAACAGGTTTACGGAGAAAACGAAAAAGTAACCGATGAGACGGTCAGTCGCTATCACCGCTTATTATTGAGGGAAGGCAACCGGGAAGTCATGTTCAGGGTTTTAGATAAAATCCAGGATAGGGAAAACGAAGATGTTAAACAATTATTAAACGGCATCGAGGTTCCGGCTCTGATCATATGGGGTGAGAAGGATGCATGGATCCCCCTTGAGCTGGCTTACCGGTTTGAGCAGGATATTCCCAATGCCCGCTTGATAACCTATGAGAACGCCGGCCATATTCCCATGGAGGAGATCCCGGAAGTAACGGCTCATGATGCCAGAAGTTTTTTACTGGAGAAATAAGCACAAATCCCCGACAGGGTCGGATTAAAATCGTTTTATATTTCCTGGGCATCCCCCATGAGAAACTCGATTACCACGTGCTTGACAGCACTGTACCTGTACGGTTTTTCAAGCGCCTTCCCGGCGCCCAGTGCCGGGCTGCTCTCTTGCGGAGCAGTTTCCAGCACGCGACGGTAAAGTTCCTCGGCCCGGCTTCTGTGACCCAGGATATCATGGCAACGTCCCTGCCAGAGCCGGATAAGGGCATGACGGTATGTGCTGTTGAAAGGCTTTTCGGCCTGACAGAATTGTTCAAGAGCGGCCTCGGTGTCGCCTCTTTTAAGATAAAATAAACCCAGCATGAAGGCATAGATAGGCTCCTGTGGATGGAG
>JBASYW010000090.1:0-4140 GCA_049277715.1 Dethiobacteria bacterium
GTCCCGGCATCCTCCCGGCAACCGGGTGTATACCGATCTTGATTTCCTTGCCCTGACGTTCGAGGGTTTGTATCAATTCCGCCACCTGATGCTGGGCTTGTGCAAGGGCCATCCCGTAACCGGGAACGATAATTACCTTTTTCAGGTCTTTGGCCATTGCCGCGATCTTCTCTTCCGGGGTAAGCTGCTCTTCCGGTTCTTCTTCCTCTTGTGCTTCTTCATCCTGATCGGCAATGGGATCATCAGCCTTGAAAGAAACACTGCTCTTCAATCCCCCCAACACAGAGGCAAGGCTTCTATTCATGGCCCGGCACATTATCTGGGTTAAAATCAATCCTGCCACGCCGACAAGCGAACCAACCCCCACCAGAACCAGGTTCTCCACCGCCATTCCGCAGATGGCCGTAGCCACACCGGAGAGAGAGTTGAAAAACGAGATAATGATGGGCATATCCGCGCCACCGACACGTATGGTCATTAAAATTCCGTAAATGGTAAAGATAAGAGTCAACAATAACAGCAAATAGAGGTAAACATCCTGGGGCATATATAAGCCGGCAACGATAAGAAAGACCCCGGCTAACAGAAGAAATGCCTGGTAAAAGCGATGGCCTGATAATAAGACCGGTTTCTGATTTATCCGTCCTTGAAGCTTCAATGCCGCGATCATGCTACCGACAAAGGTTAATGTTCCAAGAGCCAGAGCCAACAGCCCCGTAAAGCGGGAAACAAAAAGATCTGTTTCTGTATTTATCCCTTCTGTATACATCAGGACTGTACTGGCCGCGACAATGGCGGATGCTCCCCCGCCGAATCCGTTCAAGAGAGCAACCATCTGGGGCATCTGGATCATCTTGACCAATTGCCCCATGATAATTCCCAGAATACCTCCAAATAAAATGACCAACCAAGTGGAATAATCCGAGAGAGTGCCTTCTTCATACAGGACTAACAGAATAATTAAGAACATAGACAATGCCCCGAGGCGGTTCCCCCAAAGTGCAGTTTCCGGGCGTTGCATCAAACGTATTCCGATAATAAAACCGATAATAATAATCGCCGCAATTATAATTGTAAAATCTGGCATAAATTTTTCTCCTTAATCAGTTACTTTTTTCTTCTTTACCTTTAAACATCAGCAACATGCGTTCCGTAACCCAAAAGCCTCCGGTAACATTTATCATCGCCAATATCAGGGCGATCGCCGCCCAGACTTTTATTCCGGCAGGTGCAACTGCATACACCATAATCGCACCGAGAACCGTTATGCCGGAAAGAGCATTCATGCCGGACATCAGGGGAGTATGCAAAAGAGGCGGTACTCCTGAGATAACCTTGTAACCAACCAGAGATGCGACAATTAAAACAACAATCATCGTTAATATCATGTATTTTTCCTCCCGATTAATTTGTAGCCTTATCCATGGCCAGCAGGGCGCCTTTATGCACTATCTGGCCTGCTTTTGTAACCAAGGTTCCCGAGATTATCTCATCGTTGGGATCATCTTTGATTTTACCGTCTTCAACTATATACTTCATATAATTTAAGATATTTCTGGCAAACATACGGGTGGAATCAATCGGTAGAGTGGCCGGAACATTTTTGAGAGCACTGATGAAAATGCCTTCAAAATTATATTCTTCGCCACTCCGGCTCAATTCACAGTTCCCACCCTGGTCAATGGCTATATCAATGATCACAGAACCTTTTTTCATCCCTCTGATCATCTGTTCGTCGACCAGAACCGGGGCCACCTCTCCGGGGATCAGAGCGGTCAGGATAACAGCATCGCTCTCCTGCACATGTGGGGAAAGAACCTCCTTTTCTTTTGCATGCCATTCATCACTGAGCCTCCTGGCATAACCGCCCTCACCAACAGCAAGCTCCGAAGGGAGATCAAAGGGGATGATTTCAGCACCGAGGCTCCGGGCCTGTTCGTTGGCATCGGGCCTGATATCCAATACCTTAACTTTGGCTCCCAGACGTTTTGCCGTAGCAATCGCCTGCAATCCCGCCACCCCCGCACCGATTATCAGAAACTGGGCCGGATGAATAACCCCTGATGATGTAGGCATCATCGGAATAAAACACCCCAGATTATAAGCAGCAAAAATACCGGCTTTGTACCCCGCTACGGTACTCATGGCCGTAAGGGTGTCCATCTGCTGGGCTCTGGAAATCCTGGGGATACCATCGAGCGTAAAAGCAATGATGTTCCTTCTGGCCAGCATCCTGACCATCTCATGGTTCACTTTGTTGGCCGGATGCAGGAAAGTAACCAGCACACTGTTTTCCGGGCATAATTCTGCCTCATGCCGTTGCAGTTCTTCGTTATACTGGGGCTCTTTCACTTTTAATACTATATCGGCTTCATTATATAATGCTCTTACATCCTGTATTATCTCAGCACCGGCTTCCTGATAAAGGCTGTCAGCAAGAAAAGAGCCTTCCCCCGCACCTTTTTCAAACAGTATCCGGGCACCTGCTTCCTTAAATTGTTTTACGGTTTCCGGTGTTACTGCCACCCGTTTCTCACCGGGCATAATTTCTTTTGGCACACTGATTGTCAATCCTTTAAAGTTCATCATGATTCCTCCTTAAGCTACTGTTCTTGGATTTGTTGAGCAATGATTGATTTTACTCCATAATAATTGATTATGGACATTTTTATCATAATTTATATTTTACATCATAAAATCAAAAAGGACAAATTATACGTCATAAAAATGAAGGAAATTAGAAACCAATGTCGAAATATTATTCTGTTGTATGTATTAACATAAAGATATTAAGATATAGCTAAGTAAGGAGTGACATTATGGAAGAGGCAAAAGAAATGGTTTTAGCCCGCCTACACTTAAGAGCGGTTCTCCCCCTTTTGGAAGAGATCGCTACTTACGACAGGGAGCTTCAACAGTTGGTACAAGGTTGGAATGCTGTGATTCAGTTTCAGCTCCCCGGCGGAAATCCAGCAACAGCATTAATTTTTCAGCAGGGTAAACTCAAAGTAGTAAGTGAAGATTATGCCGGCCCAAAGGTTACGCTTACCTTTAATAATGCCCGGGAATTGAACAAAGTGTTCCAGGGTAAAAGTAAGAAAAACCCTCGGCCTAACGCGGCAGCCATCCTTCATTTGAGCAAGTTGTCAAAAATTGATAAGGTACTGGGGCGCCTTGAACATTATCTTCAGCCTGATGAAGAGATGCTAAAAGATCCGGATTTTTTTGCATTTTGTGTCAAGTTGTCCATCTTTGTAATGACATTTGGTATCCGTGAAATAGGCGAATATGATCCGGTTCTCAAGGTAATATCTCCCGGCCTTCCCAACGGAACCCTGGCCATCAGGATTGTTGATGGGCCTTCTTCAAGTATAACGGTTAAAAACGGGAAGTTTTATCCGGCCAAGGGACCGGTAGAAAACCCCACTGCTATACTTCAGATAGCAGATCTTGATACCGCCTGGAACATGATCCAAGGGAAACTTGATCTTTTTGCTGCAATTGGCCTGCAGCAGATTAAAATTAGAGGATTCATGCCTTTACTGGACGGTATCAACCCTCTGTTGGATCGCCTGACCTACTATTTATAGCAGATAGAATTCTATTTATTAAATATGTTAATTAGGAGGATAATGCTTTATGAGTGAAAAGAAAACGTACACTTATGAGAAATCTGCCAAGTTGTTTTCACGCGCTACAGAGATAATACCTGGCGGCATTTATGGCCATTTCTCTCCCACCGTAACCATACCGGGAGCTTTCCCTTTCTACACCGCCAAAGCCAAAGGGTGCCGCTACACCGATCTGGATGGCAATGAATTTATCGATTACATGTGCGGCTATGGACCGATTGTACTTGGCCATAATCACCCGGTCGTGGATAAAGCCGCCGATGAACAGAGAAAGATGGCCAATTGCACCAACCACCCCGGGCCGATCATGGTTGAACTTGCCGAATACATGGTCGATCTGATTCCGTTCGCGGAGTGGGTCCTGTTTGGTAAAAATGGTGGAGATATGACTACTTATGCCATCCTTATCGCACGGGCGCATACCAACCTGAAAAAAATAATTACGGTGCGCGGCCATTACCATGGAGTGGGAGCATGGTGCACATCCATCGGCCATGGAGGTATAATC
>JBASYW010000091.1:0-3309 GCA_049277715.1 Dethiobacteria bacterium
CTCCTGAGTGGCGGGTATGGCGAGAAGGTGCTTATCGCCACATCCAGCCATAACTGCTGCGCCGAGAGACAGTTTCGCTATCCGACCGAATATGGATTCCAGAGACCGGGCTCTGCCCAATGGACGACGACCGGTTCCGCGGCCGCAGTTTTAACTGCCGGCGAGGGAGAGGGACTCAGGGTTACCACAGTAACCATCGGTTCAGTCGTGGATCTGGGGATCAGTGATACGCTTAATCTCGGGGCGGCGATGGCACCGGCGGCGGCCTCCGCTATTGATTTTCACTTTACCGAGCTTCAACGTGAACCGGCATATTACGACCTCATCCTTACCGGCGACCTCGGGCAGGTAGGGATGCAGTTGATGCTTGAGCTGACCGATCGCCGGGGGTATGCCCTGAAAGAAAGGTATAATGACTGCGGGGTGATGCTCTATTATCCGCATCAACAGGTTGAGGCGGGAGGCAGTGGTTGTGCCTGTTCGGCAATTGTGGTGCTGGGACACATCCTCGGCCTGATCAACAGCGGGAAACTGAACCGTATTCTGGTGGTGGCTACCGGAGCGATGCATAGCCCCACGACATCCTATCAGGGCGAAAATATCCCCGCGATCGCCTATGCCGTATCCCTGGAAAAATAAATTGCCGGAGGAGAAAAAAACAGTAGAAAGATGGGGTTTTGCCTTGGCGGGGCAGGAAATCCGGAGATAACGGAGATTTTAATCCCCCGACAATTTTTGACGGGTATCAGGTGGAACAACTTAACTTTCAAGGAGTGCTGCAGATGAATATATACGTGGCCGCATTTATTATCGGGGGTCTGTTCTGTGTAATCGGACAGCTTCTATTCGATCTTACCAAACTCAGTCCGGGGCATATACTTTCCGGTTTTGTGGTGGCCGGAGGCGTACTGGGCAGTTTTGGCCTCTATGACAAACTGGTCAAATTTGCCGGCGCAGGCGCTTCCCTTCCCATATCGAGCTTTGGAAATGCTCTCGTCAAGGGGGCGATGGCGGAGGCGGCCCGAAGAGGCTTGATCGGAGTGCTTACCGGAATGTTCGAACTGACGAGCACGGGGATTACCGCGGCAATTGTCCTGGGGTTTTTTGCCGCCCTGATCTTTAACCCCAGGGGATAATGAAAGCCGATCAGGGAGGTAAGAGGGATTTTTAAAAAAATAGCCGATAATATTGCCTGGCTCAAAGAGAAACTTTCGATCGATGAAAACTTCGATATCATTCTGCGCGAGATCGATATCGGTGGTAAAAAAGCGATACTGCTTTTTGTCGACGGTTTTGTCGATAGCAATGTTACCACCATGATTATGAGCGATCTCATGATGGCCGAACGGGAGCAGATCGTCCCTCATACTATGCAAAAGGTCTTCCGTTCTCATCTTCCTTATATGGAAGTGGAGATGGTGGAAAGCCTCGATGAAGTTGTAGACAGCATTCTTCGCGGCCCGATGGCTCTTCTGATAGACGGGGAGACCGAAGCCCTGATTATCGATTCCCGCATCTATCCGGGGAGGGATCCCGAAGAGCCGGATATAGAAAGAGTAACCAGAGGATCGCGCGATGGTTTTGTGGAAACGATGCTCTTCAATATCACCCTTGTTCGCCGCCGCTTGAGAGATCCGCAATTGACGGTCAATATCTTGAGTGTGGGACGACGGTCCAAGACCGATGTAGCCATGCTTTATATCAAAGATATCTGTAATCCGGCGCTCGTGGAGAACGTGCGCCGTCGCATTGAAAAGATAGACATAGATGCCCTGCCCATGGCCGAAAAATCGCTGGAGGAATTTATAAAGGAGAGCCGTTGGAATATCTTTCCGGAGGTCCGTTACACGGAGAGGCCCGATGTGGCTGCCGTTCACCTGCTGGAGGGGCATGTATTATTGATCGTCGACACCTCTCCATCGGTGATCATTGCCCCGACCACCCTCTTCCATCATCTGCAACATGCGGAGGAATACCGGCATGATCCGATCATCGGTATATATATACGCTGGGTGCGTCTGCTGGGGGTATTTTTCTCATTCTTGCTGGTACCTCTCTGGATGCTGGTGGTCATGGAACCGCAGCTCCTGCCTCCCGTCCTTGATTTTATCGGACCCAAAGATACCTCTCAGATCCCGATCATGATCCAGTTCCTGCTCGCTCATCTGGGGATTGATCTGCTGCGCATGGCCAGCATCCATACCCCTTCTCCACTGGCCGTTGCCCTCGGCCTCGTAGGGGCCCTGCTCATTGGAGATATTGCCGTCAATGTCGGATTTTTTGTACCCGAGGTGCTTCTCTACATGGGGCTCGTCGCGGTGGGTATCTTCTCCACGCCGAGTTGGGAGCTCAGTATGGCCAACCGCATTGTCCTGTTGTTTCTGATTTTGCTGACCGGAATGTTTCACCTTCCCGGCCTGATTGCCGGGCTGATCATATTGTTTGTTCGTCTGGTGACCACCAGATCATTCGGTTATCCGTACATGTGGCCGCTATGGCCTTTAAATATCAGAGAACTGATCGGTGTATTTTTTCGAAAGCCTGTACCTCAACAGCGCCTACGCCCCGATCTCCTGAAAACCATCGATGATGACCGTTTTCCCAAACGGTAATGCAAGCCGGGAAAGCTTGCAGCCTGCGTCTTGCCTGAATGGCTGTTTGTACATTGCGGGACGAGGGTGGTTAAGATCCTTCGGTCGCTAACGCTCCCTCTGGATGACAGGGGGGGTGTCATTCAGAGCGAAGCGAAGAATCTTGGGTTTTTGGGCAAGCACCTTCATTGCTCCATAAACAACAGCAGAATATGCGGACAGAAGTAACTCCTGGGGCGGGGATATATCTATTCCGGGTGATGTTGGAGGTACTTGTAGTGGTTAAGATCCTTCGGTCGCGTCCGCCGGCGCGTCCACTCCCTCCGGATGATAACGGCTTCTTCCTGCATAAGTTTTCAAAGCAACGCAAGTGGGTTATAATAAAATGATGAAAAAAATGGAGGGGGCGAGCCGGGTCAGGCCATGATAAACGAGAAAGCAGTCATTACTACCCGCAACGAGGCCGAAACCTATAGAGTGGGAGAGACACTGGGGCAGTTGATCGATATACCTCTGGTCATTACTTTGGACGGCAAGCTGGGTACCGGAAAGACAGTGATGGTTAAAGGTGCGGCCAAAGGTTTGGGGATCACGGAGATCGTGCGCAGTCCCACATTTACGATCATGATGGTTTACGATGGACGGTTGCCCCTTTATCATTTTGACTTCTACCGCCTTGACGATAAGATGGAGTTGGATTCCCTGGATCTGGATGAAT
>JBASYW010000092.1:0-7046 GCA_049277715.1 Dethiobacteria bacterium
CCTTTATGCGGGGCTCATTGATCTGATACTCATGGTAACCCGGCTGCTGTTGAGGGAATGCGCCCATGAAGATTATCTTGACCCCGCCCGCGGCCAATTCCTCCAGTTTTTTCGCCAGCGGCAACGAGATGTATTCGATATGGTTGAAGAGGACCGCCTCGATCTCCCCCGAGCCGACCAGAAGCTTCCCGCCTTCCGCCCGCCCGCGAAGAAGGGACTCCTCGTTGATATGGGTGTAATAGTAACCGTTGGCGCTGAGGTTGTCAGTGCATTTCAGCTGTGCCTTCAACCATCTCTCCGCAGCGGTCAACTTCCGTCCGGCTTTGCCGCCGCTTTCTCCGCTCTCGACAGGCGCATCGCACTCATCAAGATACCCGCCGCTCAACTCTTCCCGTCCGGGCGGCATATCGGGATAGCCCAGCAGCGGAAAGAAGAGAGCCACATTGCAGACAATCTTCCCCTGTTGAAGAATATGCTGGCAACGCGTAATATAGTTATTCAGCGTGGGAAAGAACGCCCGGAATTCATTGATACGGCTGAAGTTGGTGGAAGAAGACCGGGATGCGGGCACATGGGGGCCGGAAAACGGATAAGCTTCCGGGCAATCCGCCGCAGGATCCTGATAGGGAAAACCATGATAGATAAGCTGGTTGACGCCGGCGGTGAACAGCTTGTCGGCGGCGACCTTCCACTTCAGGGGCGTGGTTTTATACTCACGTCCGCGCCAGCCCATGGCCTCGGCAACAACCAGCGGCTTATCATAGATGATCGCGGCCGATCCGGCGATCTTGAGAAAATCCATCCCTCCGCCGGCATAATTCTGCTCGGTCACCGGCATATCCGAAAGGCCGTATGCTCTCAGGAGATCGGCTCTGAAGCCATAGGCCTGCACCCTGCTTCGCAACCGGTTCTTCCTGCCCCACTCGGCAAGTGTCGCTATGAACTGTTCGTTGAATAAATCGGATACGGTCAGATGGTAGTCATATCTTACACGATCCCCGATCCGGTGATCCCCGATATCAAACCGGGGTGTATTCCTATCCGCCGCCACCGGAGCAAGAGAGTAATGGTAATCCTGAGCCGGCGTAAACAGAACGGGGAGGAAGGGGATAATATCATAGCCGCGTCTCTCTCTGAACTCTTTTTTAAAGTTGGCGGTCCAGAACAAGCCCGCCTCCCCCTTGTTGAGCCGCGGATTGTCGATAAAGAAACCACACAGACGGCGGCCGAAATGATCCTCAAAATGGGCCTTCCCCCGATCAAAATGATGGTTCAGCCATCTTTTCAGGGGAGCGGAGGAAAGATGGTCGATAATCAGGCCTTCCTTCTCCGGATCTTCCGCGGCTGCCGCCGACAGGAGATCCGTCCCCATAGTCCTGGTGTAGAAGGCGAATATGTACCAGAGACCCCGGGGAAACTCCCATTCCAGGAGGCCGTCATCATCAACATGCGCCGTCAGATCTATAAAGCTCGATGGGTCGAGACGGATTGTATGGAGCCGGAACAGCCTCAGGCTTCTTGCATCCCATCTTCTTTGGGGACAGGCCGCCACCACGTATTTCAGTTCGGGTTTATTAAGATCGCCACCACCGCGAGGTAAAATCCGATCGATCCCCCAGCGCTCCATAAAGCGCCCGGCCTTCATCGGCGATCCTGCCGCCGCCTGGGGAACAGGGCCGCGATAGCGCCGCCCCCCCAGTACCGCGCCATAGCCAAAGAGCAGATTCTGCTGGGCATCTTCTTTTTTTACGTAGGTGCCGCCCGTGGGCCAACCGGAGGAGACCGCCAGGTCGATAACCAGCTTCCTTTGCTTTGCCTCATCGAGCACGGCCCCCACCATCTCGTAGTAGTACGGCTGCATGAACCGATGAACCTTCTCGTAACGATCCCGATCCCGATGCAGATGCCGGGGCATACCCGAGCTCAAGGCCTGGATCTCCGCACCACCGAAACCATTTTCATCGAGTTCCGCCAGCTCCCGGAGAAGTTCTTCCTCCTCCACATCCGCACCCGGCCACCACCAGCGCACCATGGGACGTGAATATTTCGGCGGATCCAAAAAGCTGCCTTTAGTTTCAACCAGCGTTTATCCACCTCCTTGATGGAGAATTGCCCGGGTTTGATCATACCGGATACCATGATGCCGGATGCCGGCCCGGTAAGATCGTAAACGTTGATGTGAAGTATCCATATCAGGGCCGCATATCAGGGCCGGCCGGTATGCCCCCCTTGCCCACTGTTGGAACAGGGCTACGTACGCCATGCCGTACGGCCGTACGCCATCTTTTTACTTTTACTTTCAACAATAAATACGGTAATTCCTTTATTGGTGAAAAACTCTTTAAAACAGAGAGAATTCCGATCAGAAGGGAGAAAGGAAGGATGCAGGGCTTAAAAACAAAAGGTGATTTTTACCCGACCCCGGCACCCCGGCCCCGGTCTGACCGCCGGCCGTGCCCAAGACCCGCGTTTATATTTTTTATGTTTTTGGTTTCTTCTTCTTTTATTTATCTGCGTTCACGCAAGATCTTTCGGATACGGTTGTAAATGTCCACGGCCTCTTCTCGCAGGAAGGAGACCGCTTCATGCCAGTTGAGACGAAGGTTATCGATTTTTTCCGGGGCGGTGATGATCCGGGCGCGGAAATACTCGCGAGAATCTGTGGTGAAATGGGATAGCTCGGTGGGCGTTCTTTTGATTTCTTCCGTCAGGCCGTGGAAATCTGTGCGCAGGTTATGCGGGAATTCATCCCATAATGCCCGGAAGGTAGCGGGAAGATCCCTGAAGAAGATGATGGACTGCCGGTAAGCGGAGCGGGCCGTGGGGGGCAATTGCTTAAACCAAAGTATTACTCTGCGGCCGTCTTCGGGATTGTTGATAAAAAAGAAGCTGAGCAAGGCCAGCAGGGTGGCCAGCATGAGCCCTATTACCGTGCCCGAAACTGCGGAAGATACGCCCCCCGCATCACGGTATCGCGCCGGGGGCAGCCTCTTTCCCGTCCTCTGCTCCTGCACGACCCTGTCCCTCGCTTCCTTCCCGTCACGTTCCTCGATATCAATAAATTCGGGGCCGTAAAAATAATAGCCGACGATGTCCGCAAAGTAGGTTACGCCCCGCTCCGCATCTTGGCGCGGGTTCAGATAACTACCGACCTCCAGCAGCAGATTCAGGGGGAAGAGATCCTGGTTGTAACTGCCTTCCGCCAGATAGATCCCTCTCAACAACCCGGGATAAACATTATCGGCATATCCTTTAAGGTCATAAGCAAAGTTTTGGTTGACGGTGAGATTGGGGTTGGCCCTACCCACGACAATCATGATCCGCGCCACAGATTGACCGTTGATCTCATGCTGGTAAGCTTCGGCGGGTGCCGAATCGCGGTGGATGTCAAAAACGGCATCCGGCTCACGCCGGACCAGATCCCATGCGGTTGGGCGGGAACGTCGGTACGCCCCGCGGTCATGCGGCAGGTGCAGGTCCTCCGAGTAGATGACATTGATCCCTTTTGCCTCCAGGGCGTTTTTCAGGGCATGGCCCACGCTGTGGATTCCTCCCGAGCCGTATTCATACTCCACCCCTTCGGTAGGGATAAAACATTCATCATTATGTGTATGATAAAGGCCGATGAGGAAGGAAGGCTGTTCTTCGGTATCCTTCTCCTCGTCCTTCTCCTCCCGTTCATCACCTTCTTCATCTTCCCGTCTGTCACCCGGCTTATCCGGCTGATCGGGCCGCTCATCACCACCATCACCGCCGTCATCTTCATCCTTTTCATCCCTATCGGCCGCCTTTCGCCTGTGCGCCCGGACCGTATCTTTGAGCCGGGGCTGTTGTCCGGGGGCTGACGTCGATCCCTTCAGCCCGGACGGGCGTGGAAGATCAATATCGATCTTTACCGTCTCCACGTAGCGCGCCTTCCCGATTTTATCTTTGACCTCATACACTTTGTAGAGACGATTATCTTCCGCCAGGAACGAATCTCCTTCTCTGATACGCCTCCCGGTCTCCAGTATAATATGGCCCTCCTCATCTTCCAGCCGGAAATATTTCCTCTGCCGGACCTCCTCGGGGGTCAGCTCATCCAACAGATCGTGCCTGGCCGATCCGGCGGCATGTTCGGCACTTTTTTCAAAAGGGTTCAGGAGCCCCGTCAGACATATCAGAGACAGGAAGATGATCAGGTACCGTTTCCAGTGCATGGAGGACAAAATCCTTACCCCCTTATAATTTTTCCCTTTCCGCCCGCTCGCGGATCTCACCGATTATCTCCGCCAGAAGGACTGCAAATACTCCGGCGATAAGTGCCGCATCAAAGATACCCGCCCCGCCCAAAGTTATCGGTACAATATAGGTGCTGCGGATCATGTTCTCTCCCCAGGCCAGAAGATCCAGCACAAAGATGGCCCCAACGCCGCCGATAAAAGAGGAGCGGCGGGAACGGCCCAGGATATAGGCGATGATACCGGCAAAGACGGCGGGGATGTATAACGGATCAAACTCATAACCGAATGCTCCGGGGGGATTGCTGGGCAGAACCCGATCCAGCCCCCAGACGACGGCCCCGGTAAGAAGGGCGACCAGCGGGGCACGTATCTTTTCCCGGTGATCATCGGCAGTGACGATCAGATAGACAGATATGGCCAGAGGGATCAGCATCCCCCCTATATTCAGGGCCAGGCCTCTCCAGATGGGGATCGCGGGCAGAAAGCCGCCGGCAAGCATGGCCATGAGGAGGAAGAACGATTCCACAGCGCCGATACGCATCCTGTTGAGGACGCGATGGACAAGGAACAGATAGATCAACATGGCTACGATCATTACAAGCCTGATTCCGGGTGCTTGCGGATACATAGAGGTACTCCCCCCGCTATATAAAGTCCAAACCAGAAGCGCTGTCCAGGTTTTTTATCTTTTGCGAAGGAGAGGTGGTTTATGCAGGCAAAAATAATTTAACGGCAGGTGCCGCAATTCGATGAATGGCAACCGCTGCAACTGCTTCCTCCCGAGGGGCCGGAGCCCCCGGAGCCGCTCTTGCAGCAGAAGGTGGAAAAAACCCTTTTTGCCTCGGAGCCGCATTGCGGGCATTCAATACCCTCTTTGTGGCCCGAGCTGCAGAGCTGTTCAAAACGCCGGTTGCATTTTGAACAGAAGAATTCATAAAGAGGCATTGCTTACACTCCCCCAAATGTTGGTCATGGTTGTTGGAAAGAGCCGGAGAAGATTTTTCGCCCCTGAAGATGGACAGATCCTGACGTATCTTAATTTCTTTCCGGCAGTTCCACAAAACGCAAATTTATAATTAGCTTGATCTCGTTCAATATATTTAATACATCGGCCGGGATCGGATCGTCAAGCTGCAAGGCCATCACCGCTTCACCGCCAACGTGCTGGCGCCCCACCTGCATGCTGCCGATATTGATATTGTGGTTTCCGAGGACCGTCGCCACCTTGCCGATCACTCCGGGTTTGTCCTCGTAATTGCAGATGAGCATATAACGGGTGGGCACCACCTCGATGTGGTAGTTGCCGATCTGCACGATGCGCATATCATCATGGTTGAACAGTGTTCCGGAAATCACATTTTTAACCCCGCCCGTGGTTATGGAAAGGGTAATGAGATTGGAAAAATTACCGCCGTTGCTGGTAGATATCTCCTTGATACGTATCCCCCTGCTTCTGGCCAGTACAGGTGCATTTACATAGTTTACCTGGTTGCCGACCATAACCTCCAGAATCCCGATCAGGCATGAGGTGGTCAGGGGGGCCAATGTCTTGTCGGCAATCTCTCCGCTGTAATGGATCTCCACCTCCTCGACAGAGCCGTTAAACACCTGCATGTACAGGCTGCCCATCAGGTGCATCAGGGGCATAAAGGGGTTGATATCGGCCATCACATCGGGCAAAACGATGGGCACATTGACCGCGCAGCATACCGGGGCGCCGTTCAAGGCCTCGAGAACCTGTTTGGCAACCTGAACGGCAACATTAACCTGGGCTTCCCTCGTGGAAGCACCGAGGTGAGGGGTCATGATCACGTTATCGTATTTAACCAGAGGACATTGGCTCGGCGGCTCCATCTCAAATACGTCAAGGGCGGCACCGGCGACCTTCCCTGATTCCAGAGCCCGGCAGAGGGCCTCTTCATCGATCAGCCCGCCGCGCGCACAGTTTACGATCCGCACCCCCTGTTTCATCATCGCCAGCTGCTCATCACCGATCAGGTGGTAGGTTGCATTGTTCAGGGGAAGATGCAAACTGATAAAATCGGACCGGCGGTAAACTTCTTCCAACGGCACCATCGTTACCCCTATCTTTTCCGCCTGTTCGGCAGAAATATAGGGATCGTAGGCGATTATTTTCATACCCATGGCCCGGCAACGCCGTGCCACCTCGCTACCGATACGCCCCAGCCCGACAATCCCCAGGACCTTGTGATTGAGTTCCACGCCGAGAAACTGCTTGCGGTTCCATTCGCCCTTTTTCATGGAAGCATTGGCTTCAAAGATGTTGCGGGCCAGTGCCGTAATGAGGGCGACGGTGTGTTCGGCGGCGGAGATCGTATTCCCCTCGGGGGCGTTGATGACCACGATGCCCTTCTCCGTTGCCTTGGGAACATCGATATTATCCACGCCGACCCCGGCCCGACCGATTACGCGCAGTTTTTTCCCCGCCTCGATGACCTCGGCGGTTACTTTTGTTCCACTGCGGACGATCAGCGCATCGTAATCACCTATGACCTCCTTCAACAGATTGGGATCACTGTAATCCTTCTCCGTGACTTCCGCATGTTGCTTTAAAATCTCGATCCCTTCTGCAGAAAGAGGATCGCTGACCAGTATCTTCATGGCAAACTTTACCTCCTGCTTGTAACGTACTCCCGTCAAGCAAAATTGATTTGGCTTGTCTTGCTCCAATAATGAATAATATCACATTAAGGGACAAATTTAAACCATAATTTTGCCGATGATCGTGTTAAAAGTGGTTAACCAAAAACCCAGGATTCTTCGCTGCGCTCTGAATGACAGGGGTGGGGGCGCTCGGAATGA
>JBASYW010000093.1:0-2372 GCA_049277715.1 Dethiobacteria bacterium
CCTCTGTAGGGATTATACCCAAGCCGATCCCACTGTCCGAGCATTCCTGCCATTTTTTACCGTTCCACCAGAAAAGCTTCAGCCTTTCTTCCAGCACCCCGTCAGGCAGGTCTTCATCGTTGTAGAAAAGCTTGATGAAGAGGCCCCTGACGTCTCCGGCTTCCCGAAAATCATACTCATAGTACACATCGATATATCTTCCCAGATCACCGATAAGGGAGCCGGAGGTTGGGTTGTCTCCGTACTGTGCAAAGGCTATATATCCTTGGCCTTCCTCCACCTCTACCTGTAACACTCCATCTATACCATTAACCCCCTCTTCCCCAAACCATATGGTCTGGGTTCTTAAGGGTGCAACACATGGAGGTTCGCTCATGAGCCAGGGAGCTGCATTGACGTTACCGATTAAACCATCACCGCCCTCAAAGAAAATGCCCGCGCCGACGATCTCCCCGAGTAACTCGTTTAAGTCAGCCGGACCGTATGCATTGCCCCACCAATTGAGAGTGGCATCGAGCTCGAAATCAGTCTCGTTGATCAGCCCTGTTATGTTACCGGCAATGGCGTTGTTGTTAACGGTTACATCCACCTCGGCAGCATCCCCATTGCCGACATAGATACCGGGATTGTTATAGCGGGCAGGACCTTTTTTCTCCATACATTCCTGCGTCCCCAACACCTTGTTGCCGGAGATAATGCCGCTTACAGAGTCGGAACCCTCCAGATGAATACCCACCGCATGGTTGTCGATGAGCGTATTGCCGGTAATCTCGGCATTTACTATGGGGGTTACATCCGTCATTTCGCCTTCCGCGTTTTCCCATTCATGATCATAGCAGAACCAGCCGACCCTTATCGCCCCGCCGAAACATTCACTGATCACGTTGTTGTTTACTTCAGCCTCGATCTCCTCGGAAGCGATGATACGGATGCCGCCGCCTCTAAAGGGAGACAGGTAATTACCACTGACCACAACCTTGACTATTTCAGCAGGAATATTATCATAATCCCCCCAACATGGGGGTTCGCCGATGCGCATCCCCCCACCTCTAAGATGGGGTACCTCATCATTCATGGTCATTCCCTCAATTCTGTTTCCAGTAACGGTGGCATCGACTGTATCCGTGGCGTAAATCCTGATCCCCCCGCCCAAATAACATGTATCAAGATTTATCATATTGTCGGTGACTACCGCGGTAATATCTGTAGCCACATGATATTCACTAAGGCCGATTCTAATCAACCCGCCCACGTCTTCTCCGGCGCTGATCTGGTTCTCGCTGACCGTGGCATCGATTTCCTGGCCGTTGACCCTGATAACCCCGCCGATATCAACATAATCCCTATATCTTCCGCAGTTGATAACATTGCGGCGGATCTCGGCCTTGACCTTCTCCGAAATATCAATATCATTGGAACAAGAGATCAGCCCGATGCGAATAACCCCGCATGCATCCAAATCCTCTTCTGTTAGCTGAAAATCGTTATCCGTTACGGTTACATCCACTTTACGTGCAGATTTGACGCGAAGGGAACCGTCATCGTTATTGTAAATTCTGTTGCCGACGATGGTGGCGCTTATATCCCCGGGGAGGTCGGTATAACCATTTTGACCACACCACCAACCAAGGCGGATGCCGCCGCCGTGGTTCTCGGCAATGACGTTATTCCGGATATCGGCCGTAATTTTTGGAACCGGATCCTCTTCCACCAACTCGCTCCAACCAATCGATTCGCCGTAACAGCCCATGCGGATGCCGCCGCCCGACCAACAATCCAAATATTCGTTGTTGTAGATAAAGTTGCCGCTAATGGCGGCTTCAATATTTTTTTCAGCCATTAACATAATGGCGCCCCTGTCATTTCCCTCCAGACGGCAGTTCATCACCGTGATGTTCAGGTCCTGCACATCAAATGATGTGATGCCCATATCTCCTTCTGATATTTCCATACCCTCAATCCATACCTTGAGCGGTTCTTCCCTTTCTTCTTCCCGCTGATCTTCAATAATTAAGGAGGGATCCAACGCATTTGTGATATGGGTTCTCTTCCACCCGTCCCCGATGATGCTAACGGATTTGCCAATCGTTACCGATTCCTCGTAATACCCGGCAAGAACACGCACAACTCCTTCGGCATCCGCCTCATCAACGCCCTTCTGGATAGTCCTGTAAGGGTTCTCGGCGGAACCGGTCCCCTCCTCGTCGTCCCCATCTATGGAAACATACACATCACCTTCATGCTGGCTCAGAGCCGGCATATCATCCTGCACAGCGGGGGTTCCCAAAGAGAAAACCGGGAAGGCCAACAAAGAAAGAGCAAAGATAACCAGGATTGTAAGGCTTAACCGCCTTTCGTTTCTCTTAAAACTC
>JBASYW010000094.1:0-5363 GCA_049277715.1 Dethiobacteria bacterium
GAATCATCAAGCTTTCTCCGGTAGAGATACGATCATCTTCAACGGTAGAGGCAATGCTGTCTTCGAGTATTTCCAGGCCCTCTTTGTTTTTAAGCGAAAGCTCTATTATTTTAGTTTCCGGAAGATGCCCGGATACCTCCTCGTTTGTAATGACCCTCTCCAGATCAATCTTATTTACAATTACGATATGTTTCTTCTTCTCCTCTTTGATGATGTTGATAATATCAAGATCCTCATCCCTGATACCCGATGAGGCATCCACCATCAATAATACCAGGTCCGCCGTAACGATAGCTTCTCTGGAGCGGATGACACCCATCTTTTCAACAGGATCACAGGTTTTTCGTATCCCGGCCGTATCAATCAGACAGATAGGAATACCTTTGATATTCAGTTGTTCTTCAAGGATATCCCTGGTTGTCCCGGGTATTTCCGTAACGATGGCTCTCTGCTTCTGAATCAAGGTGTTGAGCAATGAGGATTTACCCACGTTCGGCTTTCCGACAATCGAGACCTTTAACCCTTCCTGAAAGATAGTTCCTTTTTCCGCATTCAAATACAGCCGGTGGACCCTCTCCCCTACAGCATCCAGTTCGGCCCTCAGGTACCCGGAGTCAATCTCATCAACTTCTTCCGGAAAATCGATGGATGCTTCCGCATGCGCAATCAGAACGGTAATTCTCTCTCTTAAACCTTTGATCTCCGGAGAAAGATCTCCTTTAATAAACCTTGCTGCATTTTTTAAGGCTTTCTCCGAACGAGCGGTGATCAGGCTCAAGATGCTTTCAGCCTGACTTAAATCGATACGCCCGTTTAAATAAGCTCTCTTGGTGAATTCTCCCGGCTCGGCCAGCCGAGCGCCTTTCTCCAAAACTCTCTTAAGGATCGTCCTCAGGGACATAATGCCGCTGTGGCAATTGATCTCCACAATATCCTCTTTGGTATAAGTAATGGGCGCTCTCATAAACGAGACCATGACCTCATCAAGGATATCACCCTCCTCATCCTTGATAAATCCATAATAGAGGCGGTGGGAACGGGGATACTCTTCACCCTCCCTCTTGGGGCTGAAAATCTCCCGGCCGATATTAAAGGCCTCCGGCCCGCTAAGGCGGATGATCCCTATCCCTCCTTCGCCAACCGGCGTGGATATCGCGGTAATGGTATTGATTTCACCGTTTATACGCACCATCGTTTCTGCATACCCCTTTTTTACTTACTTCCCCTTAGTATTCCCGATATGATAAAAACCGCCTTAAATAATAAGGCGGCCGGACATGCTCTCGTTTTACCGAACCAGGCAATTTTACTCTGCCGGAGAGATAACCACTCTCCGGTATGGTTCTTCCCCGGTACTGCAGGTGCTTATCTTGGGGTTCTCTTTAAGCGAGATATGGATAATACGTCTCTCTTGAGGGTTCATCGGTTCCAGAGTTATCGCCTGATGCTGTTTCTCCGCCCTGTAAGCCACATTTTGGGCCAGCTGAATAAGCGAACGTTCTCTTTCTTCCCGATAATTTTCCGCATCAACAATCACTCGGCCGGAAAATTTTTCGAATTGACGCCGTATAATGATGTTGATCAAATATTGTAACGAGTTGAGAGTCTGTCCCCGACGACCGATTAAAATGCCCATGTTTTTCCCCGAAACATCGATCCAAATATTTTCATCATCCGTCTGCTCGACATGCACCCGGCTTTTTAGCCCCATGGTGGCGAGAACAATATTGACTACGTTCTCCGCGTATGCCGGCGGCTCTTGTTTGGCGGCGATAGATATCTTGGCCGTCTTGCTTCCAAGCAACCCCCCAAGGAAACCCGTGCCCGGTTCTGCAAGCACTTCTATCTCCGCGTTATCTCTTTTAATCCCCAGTTCTGCAAGTCCTTTTTCAATAGCACCATCTACTGTTTTATCTGTAACTTCAATTTTAATGCTCATTTACTCATTACCTCCGCCTCTTTCTTATCCTTGCTGTTAAGATAATAGTGTTGCCCTATGGATAAAAAGTTGTTTATCACCCAGTATAATACCAACCCGGAAGGAAGCTTGAGGCCAAAATAAAATATCATTGCCGGCATCATATAAAGAAACATTTTCTGGTTGGGATCGGTCATTGTCAGCCTAGAATAAAGATAAGTTGTAATCCCCGCAATGGCCGGGAGAATATAGAAATTATCGATTAGCAGAAGATTGCTCCAATCAAAACTGGTGCCGGCCAGAAAAGGAAATAGATAAGGATTGAAATTGGCCAACTCGGTAATACCAAAATACTCTGCATCCTTCAACATTCTAAAGACCCCTAGCAGAATAGGAAACTGGATCAGCAGAGGGACACATCCGGCAAGCGGATTTACCTTGTTTTCCTGCATGAATTTCATTACTTCCTCGTTCTGCTTCTCTTTATTGTCCTTATACTTCTGTTGGATCTTCTTCATCTCCGGCTGGAGCAATTGCATCCTTCTTGCAGATTTAATCTGCTGATTGTTGAGCGGGAATATGATCAGTTTGACCAGAATGGTAAAAAGAATGATCGTGATGCCGAAGTTCGGTATAACCGCATAAATATAGCTGAAGATAATACTGAAAAACGATGCTATCGCATTGAAAAGCTCACCCATTTTTTGCTCCCTTTCTATTCTCTTAAATTATTTTACCGGGTTATAACCGCCTGGGTGAAAAGGATGACACTTCAGAAGTCTGCATAACCCCATAAATCCGCCCTTGATAACACCATACTTATTAATTGCTTCGTAGCAGTATTGGGAACAGGTGGGGTAAAAACGACAGGTGCGAGGCCAGAGAGGAGAAAGAAAGCGTTGGTAAAATCTGATCAGATACAAAAAAACAGATCTCATCTAACAAACCCCTCCATTACCCCATAATTGCGTTTTATGCAACATGCTCTCCAATTCTTTGTTACAGTCATGGTAACCCATCATCGCGGCCTGTCTTCGGGCCACAATTACAAAATCATAGCCTTTTTTTAAATTCTTCTCCATGCGCCGCAAAGATTCGACATACAGTCTTTTAATATGGTGGCGGCGGACACTTATGCCTACTTTCTTGCTGATGGAGAAACCAAATCTGTTTATCTCCAGTCCGTTTTTTGCAAAAATCAAGACGCTATAGCGGCCCGGTATCCTCCGCCCCTCTTTATAAACCCGCATAAAATCACGATTTTTACGTATTCTGTTTATTTTTTGTTTCATTACCATTCAGGCTAGGCAGATATTCTCTTTCTCTTTTTAAGACGACGGCGGCTGATTGCTTTGCGCCCTCCCCTGGTACTCATTCTCTGCATAAAGCCATGTACCTTTTTCCTCTTACGCCTCTTGGGCTGGTAAGTTCTCTTCATGTGGACGCTCTCCTCTGCTGCTTTCTAGCATTTTATTATTTACTGTTTCATGAGAAAAATTATACAACCCGCACTAATTAGTGTCAAGATTGACAAAGATTAACTAAATTATGCGGTGTAATAAAGGTTGCCGCTGATCGACCCGATCAGGTTACTGTCTACCCCGTAAATATAATCCAGAGATACCTTGCCGCCTTCCGCAGGCTCCCTCTTCAGTTCTTTGTCCAGAGGCGGCTCCTCTCCCCGGCGCCGTCTGAAAAAACTCAAAGCCACGTTGGGAAAAAGAATATACGAAAGAACATCTTCTTCTTTTTCCAGATAAGGTTCTATTTCCGTACGCGCTTTTTCCAGCTGGGGCTCCAACTGGTCGGCCGGCCTGTTGGTAATGGGGCTTTCATCTCCCAATACCTTTTTACGCAACTCCTCGTCAATTTCACCGGGGGGCAGGCCGTAAAGCCCTTTCAGATAATTCTTCACCTCGGTGGAAACCATCTTGTATCTTTCCCCCAACAGCACATTGACCACTGCCTGAGTGCCGACGATCTGGCTTGAAGGGGTAACCAAGGGCGGATAACCCAACTCGGCCCTTACCCGGGGAACCTCCTTTAACACCTCTTCGATAAGATGCGACGCATTCTGGGCAGCCAACTGAGATACAAGGTTGGAGATCATCCCGCCCGGGATCTGATAACCAAGAACATTGGTGTCCACACCCATGATAACATCTATCGGTATGTTGTAGTTGGCGCGCACTGCCTTAAAATAATCACTTATTTCCGAAAGAAGACCGATCTCTATACCCGTATCATAGGGTGTTCCTTGCAAGGCAGCCACCATACTGTCTGTAGGAGGCTGGCTGGTCCCCAAAGACAGGGAGGCGGTAGCCGTATCAATGACGTCCACACCCGCCTCGATGGCCTTAAGATAGGACATCGAGGCCATCCCGCTGGTATAATGGCAATGGAGCTGAACGGGTAGAGCAACCTCCTGTTTGAGCTTGGATACAAGATTGTACGCATCCATGGGGGTGATAAGACCGGCCATATCCTTGATACAGATGGAATCTACCCCCATCATTTTCAGCTTGGAGGCAATATCCACAAAATAATCGAGGTTATGAACGGGGCTGATGGTATAACTGATGCCGCCCTGGGCATGCCCTCCCGCCTCCCTGGTTGCTTCTATAGCTTTCTGCATGTTGCGGATATCATTTAAAGCATCAAAGATTCTGATAATATCAATACCGTTTTTGATAGACTTCTTAACAAACTCCTCCACCACATCATCGGGATAATGCTTGTAACCCAGGAGATTCTGTCCCCGAAGCAGCATCTGCAGTTTGGTGTCTTTTAGTTTAAGCTTGAGCTTGTTGAGCCTCTCCCAGGGGTCTTCATCAAGGAATCTCATGCAAGAATCAAAGGTTGCTCCGCCCCAGACTTCCATTGAATAATACCCGGCTTGGTTCATCTTATCCAGTATCGGGTACATCTCATCGATGCGCATCCTCGTGGCCAATAAAGACTGGTGTGCATCCCTTAAGGTGGTATCTGTTATCTTTACTTGTCCCATAAAACCCTCCCATTATGGATGTCCGTATTTACAAGGCGTTATGAAGTCGCCTCGGCTGCAGCGCTCCGTCCCGCCAAAATACCAAATATAATCGATTCCGGAAGCAAGGTGCCCGGAACCGGCTTTTTGCCTAGAATACCACCTACAGCCTCCCCGGCGGCGTAAATGCCGCCTGTCCCTGCCCTGGTGACCACCGCCCCCGAGGGGGTTATCCTAAAACCGCCCAGACAGTAGTGTGCCGCCAGGCTTATGGGGGCTACCCTCAGTATGCCGGTCAGATTGGTATCCTCCTGTTCCGGTGCCGGTATTTTAAACCCGTACATTTCCTCAAATTCCTCCGGTCCATTCAGGCGTGTAAAATACTCTCCCCCGGCGCCTCCTTTCCATGATGCCTCTTCAACCACAAGAAGATTTGTTTGGTCCTTTCTGGAGAAGAGG
>JBASYW010000095.1:0-9486 GCA_049277715.1 Dethiobacteria bacterium
GATGAAACTCATTTTGAGCTAGGCGGCATCTTTGCCGGCGGTGAGGGTTACCATGCCGCGCTGCAGGTAGAGAACGTTCTTGTCGATCCCTTTAACCCCGCCGAGGCCTCGTTTACCCTTAGCGGCATACTGAACATCAGTCAGGAGCAGTGGAATGAGTGGCATCATCATGCCGAGGGCATCATCACGGTATTGCCTGCCGGCCATACCGGCGATGAGCCGCTTACCGCCCGCATCTGGGTGTCTCCGCCGCCGGATCCTCTTCGCGCGCATCCGGACCATATCTGGGTCCCCGTTTATGACGGTGAAAACAATGTTTCATTTGAAGAGACCTTCGAGCTCAGTCTGGGGTTCGATGAGTTCGATAATCTCGTGCCGGAAGATATTTCGCTCGGCGGCAAGTTCGATGCGCTTGCCGTAAAAGAAATCCAGCCGCAGCACCCCAACTGCAAATTTGTCACCATTGAGGGCAACCTTAATATCAGCCATGAAGATTGGTTGGATCACTGGGGTGCAGGCGGGGAGGAGTATATGATCGCCACTATCACCATAAGGGCAAACGGGCATACGGGTGACGATGATCTTGACGCTGAAATTCATATATATCCGCAGGATCTGTGGCGCCCGGCCTTCAGCGTCGATCCGCAGGCAAACCGGATCTGGGGGAACAATTGGCTGCCTCACGAGGGACTTACCATTAGAGTCGGTGACTCTGTTGAGCCGAAATATGAGAGTACCATATCTGCCGACGGGTGGGGCTTTTTCCACATAGAGGATGAAGCATTGAGTATTGAAGCCGGGGATATCGTTATTGTTACCGGTACGAAGATAGAGAAGGCTCATGAGGTGACTGCACTAGACATCACTGCGGTGGATATCGATAACGACATCATTTCCGGCATCGCCGCTCCGCAGAGCACCGTAAAGGTGGATATCTTTGTCGAAGGTGGGCCGAGCCCGAGCCGCATGGCCATTGCCGATGAAGACGGCAACTGGGTAGCAGACTTCTCGGAAGCACTGGGATCGGAGCCCTGGGATGGTGCCCATGATCTTGCCCCCGGAGATCGGGGCAATGCATATCAGTCCGATGAAGACGACGATTGGACCTGCATCGATTGGTCTGTGCCCGATCCGTTCCTGGAGGCATCTCTGAATTATGGTGAGATAAATGGCCGTGATTGGCCCGCCAACACCGAAATCAACGTAACTATCAAAGACGAAGCGGAAACAGAGATATATAATGGCAATCATTGGACCGACGGCTGGGGGAATTTTAACATCCGGCCCTGGGAAATGGAGGGCGGAACGGTACAGCCCGGCCATACGGTAATTGCCGCCGGCGGCGGCTGGCGGGTGGAATATGAGATCGGGTATATCGATGTAACCGGCTTTGACGTGGACAATGATAAAATATCCGGCAAGGCCGCCCCGGACGCATGGGTGGAAGTTACCGTCTTTATTTCCGGACGGGACTTTCAAGAGTTTCCGCGTCGCAGCGTGCAGGCGGATGCCAACGGTGACTGGACGGCTGACTTCTCCGTCGGTGGCGAGGGCGAGGAACCGTGGGCACAGCCCTTTGATCTTGAACCGGGATGCCAGGGTTTTGCAGAGCAGAGAGCCGAAGGCGGCGGGGTAACCCGTTTTGACTGGCGTATCCCCGATCCGCATTTTATTATATTTCCGGCCGACGGCTTGCTTATCGGGTTCGATTGGCCTGGCGGCGAGGAGACCACGCAGGTTACGATCAAAAGAGATGAAGAGGTAATTTACGATGGGGCTGTCTCTCCTGACGAATTTGGAGGGTATTTTGATATTAACATCGATATCCAGGCGGGGGACTTTGTAACCGTCTCCGCAGGGAGTGTTGAAAAGACGCACACCGTGACCTCCTTGACGCTGACGGTAGATAGGGAGACGGGCGAAGTTTCGGGCACGGCCGACCATGGAATCGACATGGTCCTCAATCTGGAGGAAGAAGATGGATTCGGCGGCCGGGTAATAATTGAAAGCCACATGATTTTCCCCGACTCCGAAAATCAATGGAGTGTTGAATTTGGAAAGGTAATCGGAGAGCAGCAGACTGTTTATGCCATACAGTTCGGCAGCGATGGCGGCTCGACGGCTGTACGAAATTAGGAGACAATGTCAAGGGGAGACCTGCCTTGACATTAATCGAAAAAACCGTTTATCTGTGATCAATAACAACCTGCCGGGTATTCATTTCCCGGCAATTGTTTATATATGGGAGATGGGGATAGGCATAATCATTGCTATGAAAGCTTTATCATCAGGATGAAAAAAGCGGGACGAGAGTGGTTAAGATCCTTTGGTCGCGTCCATTGGACGCTCCCTCCGGATGACATAAAATAATTCCGCCATTCAAAGTACTACCTTGTACGCCATCCGGATGCCCTCAATTGATTTATTCTGCGCCCTTTTTTGTCATCTTGAGCGCAGAGCACAGCGAACGGTTCATGCCCTCGGTCGTCTTCTCCAAAAGGGTGATGACAAAAAATTTATCGAGGCAGTTTAATATTTGCGGGGTTTAATTTTTTTAATTAAAAGGAATAGCTGCCTGCAAATAGAATAATTAACATAAAACAATACCATAATTTGAAACTTTTCTGATGTGGTCAAAAATTTATATTTGGAGGGATCCAAAAGTGAAATATCTTATTAGAAAATCCATTCCGGTGCTGATTGTTATCCTGCTGTTATCCGGATATGCCGATACCGCCGGGGCGGTAAGCAGCAATGCTTTTCTGTCATCAGCGGAAGGGAAGGAGGCATGTCCCGCCGGTAGTGTCTCCGTTTATTTTGGAGACATGGACAATAATGGCGTTATTGAAATCCAGGATGTTATCCTGCTCTTGAAGTATATTGTAGATTTATATACTTCGGACGATCCCGAATTTGTTCAGAGGGCGGATGTGAACCTCGATGGAATCATCAACATCAGGGATGCAATCATGATTTTGAGAAAAAAGGCCGGTTTGATTCCGGACTTTACTCCGGTTGATCCGGCCGTCGTATCGACGGAGACGGCGCTGCGGCATGTCCTGGAAAAAACTGCAGTGAAGAAAGTAAATATCAGTGGGCGGATTACCCTGAGCAATACCTTATCGATCGAGCGGGAGATTACGATCGGCACTCTGCTTATCAGAGCTATCCGCGAGGAGGGCGGCAGGGTAGAAGTTGCAGGAACACTTGGGGGGCCGGGAACTGCATTTAATTTAAAATCCGTTTTCGCCAAGAACTATTTATTTACGGGTTGGACTTCGGGTCAGGAGCTTATCAGTACAGAAGAGGTTATCAGTTTTACGATGCCGGCTAAAGATACGGAGATTACCGCTAACTTTATTTTGATCACTTATAACCTTGAAACATCTTCTTTCCCGCAGGGAGCGGGAACGGTTGCGGGAGGCGGAGAACACGAAGAAGGAAAAAAGGTAACACTGACTGCGTTGCCTGCCGACGGTTTTGTTTTTGTAAACTGGACCATAAACGGAGAGGCATCGGCGGAGGGGGCGGAATTTGAATACACCATGCCGGCTGAGGATGTTCATATTGTAGCCATTTTCCGGCTGGACCATTATGTTCCCATAACTTCTGCCGAGGACCTCGATAACATCCGTAATGAAGGCCCCCGAATTTTCGGCGCGGGGACTGTTTATGAGGGCGAATATGAAGGCGGGCTGGATAAGCATTATCTGCAATGCGGGGACATTGATCTGGGGTTGGCCCCCTACAATGAAGGAAACGGCTGGGTGCCTATCGGCAGCCTCCATGACGAAAGCTATTATGGAGATAATCATCCGTTCACAGGATCCTATCACGGCAACGGATACAGGATCAAAAAATTAACGATTGATAATGCCGAGGAAAAGGCCGTCGGTCTGTTTGGTTATGCCGGCACAGATTCCAAACTGGTTGAAATTACCCTCGATGATGTACAGGTAAACGGGAATCTGATTGTTGGCGGCCTGGTCGGGCTCAATGAAGGCGAAATTAGCGATTGTTATGCGGCGGGCCGGATTTCCGGCCCGATCAAAACGGGAGGCTTGGTCGGCTACAATGCCGGTAAAATCAAAGATAGCCATGTGGAGGTCTCCGTAAGGGGACAGCAATCATGGGAAGGGGAACCCGGGGAGTTTGAAGCCGAAGCATTTGGAGCAGGCGGCCTGGCTGGTTTAAATACGGGCGATATAAACGGAAGTTATGCAGACGGCGATGTGATCGCACCGGTATTTGTGGGCGGTCTGGTCGGTTATAACGACGGTCGGGTTGAAGAAAGCTACTCCCTGGGCACAGTTACCGAAATAGACACCGGAGATGTTTTTGAATTCACCGGGGCCGGCGGGCTGATCGGGGCTAACGGAGGAACTGTTTTGAGAAGTTATGCCCGCTGTAACGAGGTTACCGGTTATAAAATGGTCGGTGGTCTGGTGGGGGTAAATGCTGACGAGATTATCCTCTGCCATGCCGGCTTTGAAGCCGGAGAAGATGATACCGCCAGGATAACGGGAGTTTACAATGTAGGCGGACTGGTCGGTGCCAGCCTCGATGGGAATATCATGCGATGTTATGCTACCGGAGATGTTACCGGAACAGAGGACTCCTTTGATTTTTTGAATAATATTATCGCCCCATCGGAGATCGTTGTTGAAGGAAGTATCGGGATCCTTCCTTCGATAATGCCGCAGGGACTGTATGAGGGACAATACGTGGAATTGCCGGGGGTAGGCGGGCTGGTCGGTCTGGTTATCGGCGGCCGGATCTCCGATCACAGTTATGCCGAGGGGCTTGTAACCGGCGGTGTCATTGCCGGAGGGCTCATAGGTTCAAATATCAATGGCGATATTGCAGACTGCTACAGCCGCGGGGATGTCCACGGCCCATATTATGTGGGGGGATTTGCGGGGGTTCATTTTTTAAGTGAGATATACTGCTGCCATGCATCAGGCGATGTTGTAGGAACCGATCCGGAAATCGCATTGAATTACGAAGATTATCCTCCGGATGTGGCCATGATGATCGGCGGCCGCACCGGTGGCTTGGTTGGCGGCAACATGGGTAAAATCGTCTGTTGCTGCGCGGAAGGAGAAGTCCGCGGGTATGAGGTTGTAGGCGGCCTGGCCGCAATTAATGGAGGGAATCTGGAACAGTGTTTTTCTCGTGGAAGCGTGGTCAATACTGATTGCGAAACGGAGGGATATCTGATCGGAACAGGCGGCCTCGCAGGGGTAAACTCTGCCGATATTACCGACTGCTATTCTTTGAGCTCTGTTTCGGGCGATAACGTCACCGGCGGGCTGGTAGGTTATCATGCCTATGGCCTGATTAAAAATTGCTATGCTGTGGGATTTGTGGAGGGCATCGAAATTCTGGGAGGGCTCATCGGTTATGCGGAAGATTCCGGTGCAGATGTGGAGAATAGTTACTTTGATCAGGAGACAACCGGACAGGAGATATCAGCCGGCGGAGAGGGGCGTTCCACAGAAGAGATGACCACCCACCCCTACGATCCGGAAACAGTTTATTTGGAATGGGATTTTATCTCTATCTGGGACAGTGATCCTGCTCATAACGGCGGCTATCCGTTCCTGCGTTGCTGTGCTCTGATGACCTATCTCTTTAATTAATGGTTGCGGTCATGGTTTAATAGTGAGAAGCACGCTGGATATAATGCATATCTCTTCTTCGGTAGCTAAAAGAAATAAAAAATGAGGGCCCCTTTAAAGCAGGCGGCCCTTATTTTTAGTACCTTTTAATTATATATTTGGATTCCCGATATCAATACATCAGGTTAAGAAAACCAAATCCGATTATATTTAAAATAATGGGGACCAGGTATACACAGGTAACAAAAGCAACTTTTTGTCTGTTGTTTTTCAAGTCGATTACAATAGCGGCCCCGGCATAGAAATAGAAATAGCCGATGATCAGTATCAGCCAAATACCCTTGAAGGAGAGCTCCCACCAGGGGTATTCCCAGACAAGGTGTCCACCTATATTCAGTAGACACTCTACAAAAACAGCTATTACGGTACCCACGATGGCATAAAACCATTTTTCTTTGAGTCCCAGGATTATTCTATCCCGTTTCTCGGACATTAAATAGTAGTAAGTAAAACCTACCAAAGAGAACATGAAAATTATCTCGATGTTCCAACCCACAAATACTCTGAATGCCGTGGGCCCGGGAACAGTCCAGAAAGCGGAATATCCGGTCAAGGCCATTACCCAGCCATTCCAGGTTTCATTTAAAAAATCCAGCCCGAGTATCGTGAGTGCTGCAAAAATAGGGTCCCAGTTTCCGGTTTTTTTGGCTTTGTTGATTTCTTGAGAATAGATGTAAAATACGACCAGTAAAAGCGGAATTATATACCACTTTATGGTGGTTAAATCCCGCAACCCTTCCAACGCTTGAGCCGTTGCTTCCGTCATCATTTATCCTCCTTCTTTTAATTCATACTTGGACTTTGAGGGCTGTTGCTTATTGGGGTTTAAATTTTATAAGCACACACTTCCATAGCCAAGCTAAATCAGGTTAATTTTTTGGTTATCAATCTCGCCTCCTTTCTTTATTAATAACTGTTGTATATCCACGGGTTTCTTTAAAAGCCCGTGAATCGCAAGTTCAACGGAGTCTTGAAACAATTTCCAGGTTGTTTTTTTATCAGAAAGGATGTACGTGTCGATAATAAACATTTTGTAAACGGAAAAAGCCAACCAGGCAATACTATCGACATCGATATCTCTAAATACTTTTTGGGAGATCCCTTCCCGGAGAATGCTTTTAATCATTTCCCGTGAATTTTCATTAATATCGGAGTAAGGATCATGCCGATCGAATATGGGGAAAATTTCAGGGTTGTTGACCAGCACCTGCCTTAAATCCTTATTTTCCGATAAGTACTGGAAAGCCTTGAAACTTAATACAACAAACTTGGCGATGGGGTTAGATTCTTTATCCACGGCCTCCTTGACTCTACTCTGCCACCCGATCAGATTTTCGGCAATAGTCTTCTCATATAAATCCTGTTTATTCTTTACATACAGGTACAGAGCACCTTTGGTCATCTCAAGTTCCCTGGCAATATCCTCCATGGTTGTTTTCTTGTAACCATAGCGTGCAAAATATTTTAAGGAAACTTTCAGGATCTCTTGTAATTTCTTATCGGCGTTCACGGAGCCTCCTAAACAACTGAACAAAATGTTTATATATTTACTTTAACTATAAATCATCACTCCATAACATGTCAAGGGGACAGGTCACTGGACATTAAATATATGCCACCGTTTTTTTGCCATTGCTGCCATCGCCTTTGCTGTCGTTATCACTAACATTGTCCCTTAACTCTCCCCGGCAGTAATCTATCCGCCGGTATATTTATCAGCTTAGAGTAATAGCATCGGCATACGTATCAACGGCCACTATAGTTTCATTTTCAATTGACTTTATTATATCCAGCACCATCTTGGTATCGCCATAACAGATCTCGGGAGTTACCTGAACGGGCTCATTGTTTTTCAGGGCATGGTAGATATTGAGCATCTCGTTGTAAAACCCGTTCTGCGGCTTGTAACTGATCTTTTCATGCCGGCCGTTGTTGAAAAAAATGTTCACGGTGCCGCAGTCCTGATTTTCAAGGTAAATCATCCCTTCCGAACCGAATATCCTTAGCCCTAAATGCGGGACCTGCGCCTCATCACCTCTGCAGAAGAAAGTAAACTGTCCCGTAACTCCGTTATGAAAACGGATATTGGTGTTTATTACTGAATAGGGAGAGAAACTCATCTCTTCCAAACGGGCAAAGGCATGAACTTTATCTACCGCGCCAAAGATATGACGCATCACGGCCACATTATGAACCCCTGCATCCAGAAAAGCACCTCCCGGAAACCGGGGATATTGCCGCCATTCTCTGGATGAATATGTATCGCCGAAAAGCTCCCGGGGAAAATTTCTCACACTGTTATACATGAAATAAAAGATCTTTCCGATCCGGTGATTGATTACGGCGTCCCTGATAATATTAATCTCATCACTGTAACGGGTATGTTCGGCGATCATGATCGACACCTTGTACCTTGAGGATAATTCTTGATGTGCCAGAGCGTTTTCCATGTTATCCGCCGACGGTTTCTCACAGATAATACCTTTCCCTGTGCCTGCAATACTTCTGGCTACAGTTTCAGAAATCTCATAATTGAGCTCGATGGGAACCACAATATCGAAAACATCTATATCATTCCGTTCGAGCATTTTCCGGTAATCCTCATAACCGTCACTGCGGTTCAATCCCAGTTTTGTAATCCAGTAATCCCGTTTGTGCAGGTCAACATCACTGATGGCTACAATCTTGAACTTATCTGCCAACTGCTGAAAAACAGGATAATGGAGCTTCTGAAAGGCCATCCCCGTTCCGATAATACCTATATTCATAAACCTACCCCCACATGCAATACAGTTATCTTATTTTTTGCTTGATGCATGATAATATACGGGCGGCGGAGCAAGTGGAGATCGGCTTCTCAATATAAAACATGTAAAGTCTATGTCAAGGGGACTGTCCCTCTAACAATATTCCAATAAAATGGTAACTGTGTTACTATATTCCTGAATATACCTGATTTATGTCAAGGGGACTGCCCCCGTGGCATTGGTGATGGAGTGGAGAGATGACGACCCGTCCTCTGGTGAATTTTGCCCTTGCTTATGTGGCCGGAATAATAACGGCCGGATTTCTGATGGAGGATCCCTTCCGGGCCTATGTGCTGCTTTCCGTTTTTGTGGTTATCGGCGTGGCGGCTTACCTCTGGAGGATGGTTCCCATTTCGTTCTTTATGGCGGCGGCGCTGCTGGTGGTCTTTGTAACCGGAGCCGCCGCTTTTTGGTTTGCCGCATCCCCACCTGACGGGGGGCGGGGGCTTGCCGCTTACCGTGATTGTCCTGTCACCGTGGAAGGTACCATAGTGGACGAGCCTTGCCATGACGAAGGATATACCACTTACCGGCTCCGCCCGGAGATGGTAGAGACGCACGACGGGAAACAGCGCGTAGAGGGCTATCTGCTGATCCGGGTTTATCATGGCCGGGACGGGGAGATGTACCGCTACGGCGAGCGGCTGCGCCTCGAAGGGGAGATTGTGGAACCGAAGGGGAAGCGTAACCCCGGCGGCTTTGATTATCGCTTTTACCTGCGCGCTCAGGGGATCGATCTGTTAATGTATCTGCAGCCCCATCAGGTAACTTCTCTGGGAGAAGGGGCACCCAACCGGCTGGCGAAGGCTGCTTTTAATCTGCGTTCCCGTATGATCGAAGGGCTGGAAAGCAACCTGCCCTCTCCTCAGGCCGAACTTCTGGCCGCCATCCTCTTTGGCCAACGCGAACGCCTGCCCGAAGATGTAGAGGAGAATTTCAAACGTTCCGGCACCAATCACCTTATGGCCGTATCCGGCTTGCACGTTGGTCTTGTGGCC
>JBASYW010000096.1:0-3383 GCA_049277715.1 Dethiobacteria bacterium
AACATAGGGTGCCCGGGGAAAGACACAAGCCTATAGATAGGCAGGGTTGGTAGCCAATACGGCACTAATTGGAAGACGATACGCCGGAGTCGAGATTCTTCGGTCGCGGCAAACAACGACCGCTCCCTCAGAATGACAGGTACTACTTTTTTTTCGGAAAGAAGGGCGGTTTTAAGTTTGTCATTCAGAGCGCCCCCTTCTGTCATCCTGAGCGTAGCGAAGGATCTCGGGTTTAATTTGTCATTCAGAACATAGGAAAAAATTAAAAGCAAAAGAACCTTAATTTAATTTTTTATGTTGGCTTGGCGACTGATCGTTTCATGGGCCATAGCGGGCGGCTCAGTCTCGGGCTCGACGGGATCCCCTCCTAAATTCACATCCTGTGAAGTATCCGACTGCCGACGTCCTGTCGGCAGTCCCATCTCGCTTCCTCGCCTTCGCCGGCTATGGCATCCATTCACTTGGGCGTCGCTATCGCCAACATAGGGCCCCTAGGAAAAGATTAAAAACTAAAGAGCCTAAAAAAGAATAAGCTGCCTGCGGGGACGGGAAAAGATAAGAGATAAAAAAGGCGGGCAGGAGGGCCCACCAAAATCTGGGGCAGTCCCAAAAGTCGTAAAGAGTGACCCCTTTAGTGATTGATTGGGATGGTGCAAAAGATAGTAATGGGAGGAACTTCTCAAAAATCGCAAAGGGAAACCCCTTTAGTGGTCATTTTCACCAAATATATGAGTTTTTTTATTTTAAGCGACTAATATTAAGAGGAATTTAACTGTGAGCTGTGGCCATCTTTGCGATGTTATGGGCAATACAGAGCAAACCCCATTCTGTTTTAACCTTCTTGATCCCTCTTAGTGTAAATCTCCTGAAGGACCAGTTGTGTTTTAATCGGCCGAAAACTGTTTCCACCTCAACAGGGCGTTTAGACCGTAGACGTATTCCTTTTTCTGAACGCAGATTGTGCGCAGCTTCTTCCCTTAGCTTCTGCAATCTTTTACTAACAGTGCTCCGGCGATTGCCCTTTGACTTCGTGCATTTTTCTTTCAGGTGACAACCTGAACAATCTTCGCATTCATAAATCACTCGTTCAGTTAAGTACCCATTATCCGTTACAACCTGTTTTACCTTTACACGGCGCATCCTTTTACCGGACGGACATATGTATTCATCAGCAATCTCGTTGTAAGTTAAGTTCTCCAAACGAAATATATCATCTTTGTAAACTTCTTTGTTTCTGCATGAAAAGTGTTGTATTTAAGATAGTTTCCGATACCATATTGTGCAAGGTACTCATAATTCTCTTCACTGCCGTATGCAGCATCTGCAATAATATTTAGCGGTAGCCTTCCCAACTGATCCTGAATCACCAGCCCCCTGGTGAATACTAAACCCTAAAATAAACTGGTTTTCTGTACCAATTTGAATATTGTATCCAGGCTTAGCCTGCCCGTTTTCAAAATGGTCTTCTTTCATGCGCATAAAAGTGGCGTCGTTATCCGTTTTGGAGTAGCTGTTACGATCACCGGCTATGGTCTCTTGTTCTTCATACCGGCGAAGGCGAGGAAGACATTCTTGTTTAATAGTTTTTAACGCTTTGTCTTTCTTGTTTGTTTTTTTTTCGAGTTTTTTATTTAATTCTTCAATTTTACAATCCAACTCATCTGAGCTAAGGTCAATCCCTTCTCCCAGTTCCTCTAAATCGCTATCTCCATATTCCTCATTCTCTTTTTCATTAACCCCGTCAATTTGTTTTAAAAGAGCTTTGATTTTACTCTGAAGATTCTTTTTGTATCTTTTCGTTGATTTACTCCAAACGTAACTGTAACGGTTGGCATTAGCTTCTATTTTTGTACCGTCCAAGAAATAGTTGTCTAATTTGACATATCCCTTCTCGAAGAGCATCTCTAATACAGAAGCAAATACATCATCAACTGTCTCTTTCATCATCGTAGACCGAAAACGATTGATTGTTCTAAAATCTGGCTGGTCCCACCGCTTAACCACATGAAATTAATGTTTTCACGTAGTGCTTTTGCAATACGGCGGGATGAGTAAGTTTTCTGAGTATACGCATAAACGATTACTTTTAACATCATTTTCGGATGGTAGCTGCTGGTACCGCCGCCTTTGTATTGCTTCATGAGCGGCTCAATGTTCATCCTTTCTATTGCAGAATTTACCCCCCTTACTATATGATCCTCCGGAATAAGATCATCTAGACTCATGGGGAGACGCATTTGATCCATCTGATACGGCTTGAAAACAACTTTATCATTTTTCTTTTTCATACTACCATTCTAGCATACTTCCAATCACTTTTGTACAACAAAAAATGGAAAAAGGGTGCCCTTTTGGGACAGCCCCGCCAGGGGGGATTTTGTATCAGAGGGGCGGAAAATAAGGTGCCTGCGGGGGCGGGGAAAGATAAGAGATAAAAGAATACGGATAGGAGACCAGTTTGGGGTTTTCAAGGAGGGGATTCTTCGGTCGCGGCAAACAACACAGGAGGACGGTTAAGAAAAAGCAAAGGGGACGGTTGCCCGTCCCCTTGATATTAATATTAAGGAATGGAGTATACGTTTATCACTACCGTTGATCCGCCGCCGCCGTCAGACTGCTTGGCAACGACTTGCTGATCGTTCTCGATCGACATTTCAAAATCATGCCCCCAATCACCGGTAATTCCATCCGGCGTAATATCATGGGCTTCAACCTCGTTGGGGGGGAAGGGACCATCGGCCGGCACCTGTAATATCAAGCGTACATCAATACCGGGGGTGGCAGTGCCCGTAATTACCCCGGTCTCTCTGATTACTTCCATGGTAAGGGCGGCAACAGCATGCGTTACAAGAACGTCTTCCCCGGCGGAAACGGTTATGATATCTCCGGACTGAATCGGACTTGTTACTATATCAAAATAACTGCCTTCGGGCGATACGTCTTTACTGAAAATAGTTCCCTCACCGTCTCTTTTTACCGTTACCTGAACAGTATATTCGCCGTCCGGCCATTCCCAGCCGCTGATCCTGTTTTCTTGGGGATAAACCTCAAAATGCGGGTTGGGGATGCTCCAGTAAAAGACCGTGCCGTTTCCTTCTTCATCCATTAGATTGGCAGATCCAGACATCCCCTTCTGCAGATCGAAGGCCTGATCTTTCGGCTCATCACCAGCGGCAACCGAAAAATCAGCTTCCCATTCACCATTCTCGTCTGATACCACGGTGCGGCTGGGCATTTCATGGAAAGGCACTCCATCAGCAAAGACATTGACGATAACCTCGTCACCGACACCCGTTTCACCATAAATTGTGTCCTCATCAACATCAAATCCGATCACCTGTAAATTTCCTATCTCGTGTACCTTGGTAAACCAGTCGTCATTG
>JBASYW010000097.1:0-4959 GCA_049277715.1 Dethiobacteria bacterium
GCTCAGGATATCCTGCAGAGCCGCTCCGGACGGTGACGTCACCAGCCCCACCCGACGCGGAAAAGCAGGGAGCGGCCTCTTGTGCCGGAGCTGAAACAGGCCTTCCCGTTCAAGCTGATTCTTCAGCTGTTCAAACGCCAGATAAAGGGACCCCATGCCCGCGGGCTCAAGTTCATCCACAATCAACTGGTACTGCCCGGATGGCTCATAAACGGAGATACGCCCTTTACCCCAGACCTTCATTCCGTCGGAAGGGAGGAATTTGCAGTGAAAATTGCTCCCCTTAAAAAACGCACAGCGGAGCGAGGAGTGCTCGTCTTTCAAAGTAAAGTACATATGCCCCGAACGATGGTGGATAAAGTTTGAAATTTCCCCGGCCACCGTTACGCCGGACAGAATGCTGTCGGTCTCGAGCAGGCCCCGGATATACCTGTTAATCTCCGATACGGATAAGACCCGTTTATCATCCATGGCAATAGTTTACCGTTATTGGATTGATTAGGCAAGCGGTATCAGAGCAATCCGTCAACGTAACGAGGTCTCTTTCCAAACCTGCCCCTTTAGATCCTTGATGCGGATAAAATCCGTATCAAGCACGCCATAAGCACGGGGATACCCCTCCGGAGGCAGGGAGAGCGACCCCGGATTGGCCATGAAGACCTCATCCTTCTTCCCGAGAGCGGGTGTATGGGTGTGCCCGCAGAGCAGAACATCTCCCCGATTTAGCGGAGGCCGATGATCCTCATCGTATATATGGCCGTGCGTCATGAATAGCCGTCTTCCTTCCAGCAGAACGGTGGAGAAGACGGTGGCCAGCGGAAAATCGAGGACCATCTCATCAACTTCACTGTCACAATTGCCCCTTACGGCGATAATTTTTTCGGCGCAGCGGTTGAGCGCGCGCGCCACTTCCTCAGGATTGTAATCCCGGGGAAGCGGATTTCTCGGGCCATGGTAGAGTATATCGCCCAGAAGAAGAAGATAACGGGCGTTCTCCTCTTCAAATATTTCCAGAGCCCGGCGTGTATAATACAGCGAGCCGTGGATATCCGCGATGAACATTAACCTCACGATCCGACCCCCTTATTCTTAAAATTTTGATCGCCCTTTCCTCCCGGTGCGCTTCCTGAAAGCCGCCCGATGCACCGATGCACCGATGCAGACTCCCGAAAGCCGAAGCCAGGCCCGGGCCCGGGCCGTGGCTGTGCACCGTAATAACGGTTAAATTATTCCACACCATCATCGCCAACTCCTTGCTTACTTTACATATTTTGTGATATGGGGGCCGGTGTGATACTATAACTTCAGTGAAATTTAACCTCGGCCTAACCTTGGCACCTTGGCGCTATCTCCGAACCGCCGGGCCGCCGGGCCGGGATATCCAATTTTTCAGGAACATCAAAGGAGGATAAGGCCCGCCAATCGCCCGCATCGATTTCGGAAGGGCACGAAGTAAAGCCGATGAGATCATTTACCGTGGACCCTCGTCCCCCCGCCTACCTATCCCTCGATGATGAGCAGTGGGACGAGAAGATCGCAAAATCAAGAGAACGGACCTCCCCCTGCATCCTCTGTGCCAGACATTGCCGGGCAATGAGATTTAAAGCTTCGGGCTCCGAAGACCCCGTCGCACCCGCCGCGGGCTTCTGCAGAACAACGGATAAGGCCGTGGTATCTTCCTTCGGGCCGCACTTTGGCGAGGAACCCCCTCTGGTGGGCTCAAGAGGATCGGGCACCATCTTCTTTGCCGGCTGTAACCTCGGATGCACCTTCTGCCAGAACTACACCCTCGCCCATCTCGGTGAAGGCCGGGAAGTTACCGATGAACAGCTCGCCCGGATGATGCTCAATATCCGGGAGATGGGCTGCCACAACATCAATCTGGTCTCGCCGACCCACGTGATTCCTAACATCCTCGCCGCGATGAGGATGGCCGCCCGGCAGGGGCTCCGTCTGCCGCTGGTCTACAACACCGGAGGGTATGATGACCCGGAAACGATTCGCCTTCTGGATGGGGTGGTCGATATCTACATGCCCGATATGAAATACGGCGATCCGGGACCGGCCGGGGAATTTTCCGGAGCGCCCGACTACCCGGAAGTAAATTTTGCGGCGGTCAAGGAGATGCATCGGCAGGTGGGAGACCTGGTCGTCGACAGAAAGAGCAAAACAGCCGTGCGCGGTCTTCTGATAAGACATCTGGTTCTTCCCGGGGGGAAAGCCGGCACGGAGAAAGTAATGGCCTTTATCGCCGAAAACATCTCCCGCGATACGTACGTCAACATCATGGCGCAGTACCGGCCCTGCTACAAAGTTGCAGGCCACCCCGTGTTGGGAAGAAAGATCACTGCAGGTGAATACCGGGCCGCCCTGGAGATCGCCCGCAAAGCCGGGTTAAGAAGGATATGAGCCCGCGGAGATCGCATTTTCCCGCATTTTCCCCTGATCGGCAAAGGGGACGGTCCGTCGCCGGAAAGCAACGGGAACCGTCCCCCAAATCATCCGTATAATATGATCTGATTACAACTTATAACAGGTTGTGTTGGATTTTGCAGGCTTTAAGGGCATTTTTTATCAGCATGCGGTTGGTAACCGAACCTACTCCGCCGGGTACGGGAGTGATGGCTCTGGTCTTATCCTTGACCGCTTCAAAGGAAACATCACCGACGGTTTTGGTCTTGGGCTTGCCTTTTTCGTTGAGCACCGGCTGACCGCTCTCATCCAATACTTTGACCCGGTTGATGCCCACGTCGATCACGATCGCCCCTTCCTTGACCAGATCCGGGCCGATCAGGTCGGCCTTGCCCGCGGCGACGATAAGAATGTCCGCATTGGTCGTATGCCGGGCCAGATTTCCCTTCATGCTGGTAAATACATGGGCTACGGTGGTGGTGGCATTGCGGTTAAGCGCCAGGAAGGCGGCGGGCTTCCCTACAATATTCGAATGACCGACGACGACGATCTCCGCACCCTCAAAGAAATCCTTGGGCTCCACTTTCTCGACCTCGCGCGCATAGCGCTCCAGTATTTCAATAACTGCCGAGGGGGTGGCCGGTGGAAATGTGGGTTCCCCGAGAGCCAGCTTGCCCATGTTGAAGGGATGAAAGCAGTCGATATCCTTGTTGACATCGATAGAATTGATCACCGCGCTGTCCGCAATATGCTCGGGAAACGGGCGCAGGGGCAGGATGCCGCTCACGGCACTATCGGCATTCAGCTTTTTAACGATCCCGATAACCTCTTCTTCGGAAATATCCGCCGGGGGATTCTCGTTGATATAGTTGAAACCAACCTCCTCGCAAAATCTTTCGACCTGGCCGCGGTACATCCTGGAACCAAAATCATCCCCGACCAGCAGGGTGGCAATACCCGGAGTAATGCCCTTGCTTTTAAGTGCCTCGACCTCTTGAATAATTTCTTGCATCATCGTATCGCCGATAGCAACGCAGTCGATTACTAAAGTCATAAAACCAGCACTCCTTTCTATATAAAGATAAATTTAATCAAAACCTGCACAATTATAGCAAATTATACACATGTTTGTCAATTTAATTAATTTAAACTATTATATACAATTTGCATAATTTCGTCTACGATAACCTGTCCACCATTTCCTATTACCCTTTCACCGGCAAAACTCCTACCCTTTTTCCTGCCCTTGAATTAATTAAATAGTCTGAAGCATATTTAAAAGAATCAAGCTGCTCCGGAGCTTCGGCCTTTCCAAAGGCACGGCATGATTTCCAGCCTACCTATGAGAAATTGAAACAATATAACGTGGATCTTAACCACAGCAGTCCGCCACCATCATCCGGAATGAGATAACCCCTCTCCCTCTCCGGAGCAGCTTAATGGCCACATATTCTGTTTTTGTTTATGGAGAAAAGGAAGATGCTTGCCCAAAAACCCAAGATTCTTCGCTGCGCTCTGAATGACAGGGGAAATGGCTCTGAATGACACCCCCCCCTGTCATCCGGAGGGAGCGGCCGCGCCGGCGGACGCGACCGAAGGATCTTGACCGCCACAATGCCTCCATCTTCACCCGGAACGGAATCGCCCCGGCCCATCGTCCCGACGTTGGCCCCCTTTCCACATACCCCGGTCTTGGCACGATCCACCGGAACGCAGCCTTGCCAGAGGGATGTTTTTGTTTTAAGATATAAGGTAAAACAAGGGGGGTATCGGATTGCGTCTCGGTATAGCTCAGATCTTCATCGCTGAAGAATTGAAGATCAATACGGTCAAAGTAATAAAGACGGCCGCTGAGGCCGCCGACAGGGGTATCGATCTGCTGGTATTTCCGGAAATGTGCCTCACGGGGTACAGCCACAAAGTTTGGGGGGCCCCCCATTTCCGGGATGAACTTGATAATGCTCTGAAAAGAATTTCACTGCAGGCATCGGAATCGGGAATCGGCCTGGTCGTGGGCCTTGCGTTTCCGGCCGAAGAGAAAATGTACAATGCGGCAACGGTCTTACTTCCCGACGGGAAGAGCTACACGTATTGCAAAAACAATCTCACCACCCCCGAGAAAAAGTATCTTATCCCCGGTACCGCCCCCCTCTCCTTTGATTACCGGGGATACCGGTTTGGCGTTATTATCTGCCGTGACCAGAATTACCCTGAGTTGGCCCGGGAAACCTGCCAGGGGGCCGATGTTCTCCTGATCCCCTCCGCCCACTACTACAAACCGGCCGAGGCCCGCTGGAAACTGGATAAAAACCGGGCTCTCCCCCTGGCCCGGGCCGTGGAAAACAGTTGCTACGTATTCCTCGCCAATGCCGTAGGCAGCCACATAGGCCTGATCAGTCTGGGGAACAGCCTCATCGGCGACCCGGAAGGCGTTCTGGTGGCCATAGCCGACGAAGTCTCGGAAACCTTCATCACCTGCGATCTCCCCGCCAAGGAATAAGACGCCCGGATGCAGGTTGCGTCGCTCCGCAAAATATTTTCATAAAT
>JBASYW010000098.1:0-4271 GCA_049277715.1 Dethiobacteria bacterium
GCGCTTTGCCGCTCTCTTCCCTGTACTCTTCTTTTAGAGTATAGACAGTCTTAACCGCCACATAGGGCTTCTCTTCCCAGATCACCGGTCTCAGGGCGTGAGCCAGCCTGGTTATATTGAAGTGGGGATAAACAGCCGACTCAAAAACATCAAATTCCCGGGCAAAACTTTCCCGGTTATATTTTTCCGTCGTGATGAGCAGAAAATCAATGGCGGCCAGCAGTTCCCAGTCCAGTTGATGGGCAGCGGCTATACCTGTCAGCCCCTGATTGGCCTCGGCTGCCGCCTTGCGGTACAACTTTTCGCGTCCGGCCAGCCACTCCCTCTGCACGGGAAAATCGTCGTTACCCCTTTCACGGGAGAGAGCAGCTATCGGTTCCCATAGCTTTAAAGCGACCCCTCCATAATAAATCATTATAAATATCAGAAGCACCGAGGTGCCCCGGTAGAGGTAACGGCCCTTTTTTTTCAAGACGATCACCCTTTCTTGATAGAGAATATGAAACCAATTCCCTTTTTAGAAATTAATTTGGTAAGCGCCTCGATTTTTTTGTAAGGGAAAAACAGAATCGTTCAATTAAAAAAAATGCAGAGTGATTTGTGGATGATAAAATTAACTGTGGTCCCCGGGATCACGGACCGCTGAAAAATAAAGCCTCTTATGGACATAAGCCAGCACCAGACCGTAAATACCGACCGTTACCATATTGGAGAGTGCCGTATTGATGTTGATCGCTTTCAGTGCGGTTATATCGAACAGCAATATCGCGGCATATGTAAAAAACCAGATCAGATATGCATAGACTATCGCTTTAAAATACAGGTATCTGCTTGAAACACCGATCACCAGATAAGCAAATACAATCCCCGCCAGACCGGAAAACAGAAGATGTCCCCACTGCCCCACAAGAGCTTCACCGACGTTTTCAAACCGGTGTCCTAAAATTAAAACCGAAGCCCAATCGATATATAACAGTCCAACGATGCCCAGACCATATGATATATAATCCAGGATGCTCATAACCACACCGCCGATAACTCCGGCTATAAAACCAATTGTAAACCTATCCTCAACTACCATCATGCAACCCTCTTTTTTTCGGGTTTAGCCATATGATGATAGTTTTACCATTAAATTCAGTAAATATAACCTGACCCCTATTTTTTCTGCGGCTCAAGCAGATCGTATATTCCATGATCATCGGCCCAGATGCCGTTGACGGGATTGCACCGGGCCGCATACCCTTCCGCCCCGGGCAGGACAACCTGATAACCCGACTCCCCGGGAGAAGGAAAATCGGTGCTGATATATTGCGCCCCGCTGTTAAAAGCAGCCTCGCTTCGTTCGGTGCTTCCGGCGATCCCTTCCACGAGATCGGCATCCGCCCGCGTCCGGATAATATACCCCAGGCGCACGTATTCACGTATCTGTGCTTCATTCTGCCCCAGAGGGTCATTCATCTTGATGAAAGCGGCCGAAGGCTGCCCGGGAGGTGAGCTGGTGAACATGATCTTATCTTTAAGTGCAGGAGCACCTTCAAGATATAGATCCCGTATCTCGTCTTCATTGTCGAGAGCAAAGAAGACACGTCCCCTGGCCTCACCGAGTGTAGGCCAGCCCTCGGTAAGGATCGCTTCTTCCAGTGTAAGGTAATCACCCCGTACATCATCGGGCGTAATGATCTGCTCCCGATCAAATACAGAGAGTATCTCCGCTTCAAGAGCAGCAAGTGCTTCCGCCCCCACCGGTTCAGGCAGGTCAAAAGGCACCTTGAACAGACGCAGGAAAAATTCGGCCACGGCAATAACGGCGCGCAGAGGGAGGCTCAGGCTCTCCACCGGCAGACTGCCCTTTACCTCCACCAGGATCATGATCGGCAGGTGGTTGTGATTTTCCAGAGACCAGTCTCTGACCGTTTCCAGTGCTTCCACAAATGTGTGGCAGCACGTCCCGTAATCAATATGGGGAATATGCAGCACCTTGAAACCCGGCTCATCGAGCTCCCGGATCCCGGCATGAACATCCTTTCCGATCAGCAGCGCCCCCAACCGATTGGCAAAGAGCCCTCCCTCGGAGTCGGCATAAACATCGAGCTCAATCTGCCTGATATTCTGAAGCTCCAGCTGCTTATCCAGCGACAGATGGGTATAATTTAAACCGGCTGCCTCTTTATTGAAAAAACAGATCCTCTTTAACAGGTCCGGCTCGGGAGCAACATGATAGCTGTTGTGCGAGCCAATCATCTGAAGCTGGTTCATCCGCAGATAATCATCGATCCGATCGGGGGGCAGTTTGGCTGCCTCTCCTTCCGCGGGTGCCGCCGCAGGTGCCGCCCCGACCAGACCGGGCCAACCGAAAACCAGATAGACAATCCATACAAAGATCAAAAATCGGGCTGTTTTTTTCACCTGATCCACCTCCACCCCGAAACGGGTTTTTTCTGTTTTTATTTTTTTCTCTATCTATTTAATCATGATTCAGCTTTTATTCTTTTTTCTTTTTTCCTCTTTGTTTCCTATCATCCGCGCCCCTTATCATTTCCAATCAGATGGCTGATGCCGGCCACCCTTTCAACTTTAATGACAAACGCGATCCCCTTGCCGGGCTGATCCAGCCCGATTTCATCAACAATGGCCGCCAGAACTTCGACAGACAGTTCCCGATCTATCAGGGTTAACACCAGTTCCTTCTCCGGTTCGATGGTCAGCCCGAATAGTTTGGCCCGCTCATGGATCCCCGTGCCACGTCCGGATAAAATCGTGCCCCCTTCCGCCCCTGATTTTCTGGAAGCCTCAACCACCCTCTCGGAATCCCCTTTGTTAACGATGGTCACAATCAAATCATATGCACGTTCCTGATCCATTATCCGCCCGCTACCTCCTTCTATCTCTGTTTCAGGCCGATGCACGATCCCCGCACTCCGGGGGGCATCGATGACAAAAGCAATTCCTCGACCTTGCTCATTCAGGCGGCCGGCTTTGCCAATGGCCCAAAATACATCGTTTAATTTTTGCTCCGCTATCAAGGTTATAATCATCTCTTTTTCGGGTTCAAGGGTAATCCCCAGAAAATTTTCCGTTTCATGAACCCCTGTACCCAGGCCGTATACGATTGTTCCGCCTTCCGCCCCTGCCTCTTTCGATGCTTTAACTATCTTTGCGGCCATCCCTTTCCGGACAATGGTGATGATGACTTTTTTATTGTTGCTGTTTACGCTCATAATCTCTCTCCTTTATAGAATAGAGCAGCCCCAGAATCAACACCGATAAAATCGAAAACAGGTAGACCATGGCCACCATGCCGAAACCGTCCATCAAGGGAATGCGCCCTTCTACCGAAGAGGCTACGCCGATAGCGATAGCCATGATAAAAGTAACCGTCATCGGCCCTGTCGCCACTCCCCCCGAATCAAAGGCAATCGATACAAAGGTGCGTTTTGTATAGCGCATTAAAATAAAAGCCGCCAGATAGCCGGGAATAATAAAGTGCCATAACGACAGGCCGAATATAATTTTGGCCATGGAGAGAGCGATGGCCGTGGCTACCCCAAAGGAGAGGGTAAAGAGCATCGCCTTCTGGGGGATATAGCCGCCGGATGCTTTCTCCACTTCGTAGTTCAGGATACGGACTCCCGGTTCGGCCAATGTGGCCACAAACCCCAACAGGAAACCGACAGGTACCAGCACCCAGTTATAATGCAAATCCCCCAACTTAATCCCCATCTGCCTTCCTGCCGGTAAGAACCCGATCTGCACCCCCTGCAAAAATATAGATAACCCCACAAAAGTAAGACCGAAACCGATCAAGATACGACGGAGTTTTTTGGGGGATAACTTTAACGACAATGCCTGAAAAAAAACAAAGACGAGAATCAGGGGGATTAAAGCAAGAGCTACCTCGGAAATTATGGTATCGAATCCTTCAAAGATCGAAAAGTTTTTCAAAAATAGATCACTCCCAGTAAAAGAACGGCCAGAACAGGCCCGATTGAAGCCAGGGCAACCAACCCGAATCCATCCACAGAGGTTTTGCCGGCCAATACCGAACTTATACCTACCCCCAGGGCCAGAATAAAGGGAACGATCAGCGGCCCCGTAATCACCCCGGCAGCATCAAAGGAAACCGGAGCAAATTGCGGGGGAGCAAAGGCGGATAAAAGAAAAACCAATCCGTAACCCCCAATGAGCAGATATGCAAGCGGTATATTCAGGATTATCCGTAACATGGCCAGACCGACAAATATAGCCACTCCCAGAGCAACGGCAAAAAT
>JBASYW010000099.1:0-3459 GCA_049277715.1 Dethiobacteria bacterium
GTTTTCTTTGGTATCTTAAACGTTTTGCTCTGCCTTCGGAGATGAAGGACAGACCGACGTTGATCAATTTTGGGGCGGTAGATTACCATGCCCGCTGCTGGATCAACGGTAACTTTATCGGCGAGCACCGGGGAGGATATACTTCTTTCAGTTTTGATATTACCCCCTTTCTTAACAAAGATGAAAATGTTCTGGTTGTAAAGGTCGAAGATTCCCGATCCATGATCCAGGTTCGTGGCAAGCAAAGTTTTCTGAAAAAGGATGTTATGATATTTTACCGGCCGGTAAGCGGTATATGGCAGACCGTCTGGATAGAAAGTGTGGGGCCGGTATATTTTGAAGAGGTTTTAATTTTTCCCGATTATCAGGAGAAAAATGTATCTTTCAAGATCAAGTTGAATCGGGATAGCAAAGCACGGATAGAAATAAAGATAGTTGATCCGGAAGGGAATGAATGCGGTTTTGTGGAAGCGGCATCTGAAGAAATCAGGAAACCCGTGACCGTTTTATTAAAAAAAATCTTTCCCTGGTCACCTGATAAACCCGATTTATACAGGGTTTATTACACCTTGAAGGATCCGGACGGGGCAGTTTGTGATCAGGTTGAGGGTTATTTCGGCTGGAGAGAGATTGCCATCAAGGGTGATAAGATATTCATGAACGGCCAGCCTCTTTATCAGAAGCTTCTTCTCAACCAGGGATATTACCCGGGAGGGCATTATACGGCACTTGATGATCAGGTGTTGCGTCGAGACGTTGAAATGGTCAAGGAAATGGGCTATAACGGGATTCGCATCCACCAGAAGATAGAAGACAAAAGGCTGCTTTACTGGTGTGATACCCTCGGCGTTCTGACCTGGGCGGAGATGCCATCATTCTATCTGCCATCCAGGATAGGCAGAGAGAGGCTCTTTGATGAATGGAAACAGTTTATGAGACGAGATTTCAACCATCCCAGTATCATTACCTGGGTTCCCTTTAATGAAAGCTGGGGGGTTATGGATCTGTTCTGGAAAAAAAGCACGCGTTTCTTTATAAAGAAAGTGGTTGAATTTACCCGTAATTTTGATCGGTCACGTCCGGTGATCGATAATAGCGGTTTTGATCATGTGGATTCCGATATTATTGATATTCATCTATATCCACTGATTATGCCTTCCGCAGAAAGGTTCCGTCAGATGTTTCGGCGTTATCGCGGCGGAAAGATGAAATACGGGCTATTTGGACGTATATATAACATGATTTTCCCCTGGATCCCGATTATAAAAAGGCCTCTGGCGCCGGGGGCAAGCTATAGAGGACAACCCGTTATTATCAGTGAGTATGGCGGCTTTGGGTTTTACCGAAGCAAGAAGGATAAGGGGTTAAAGGAAAACCTTCGGGATTACACCCGGGCGATTCTGGAAGAGGATTGGATCTGCGGATATTGCTATACACAACAGTACGATACCTACCAGGAGCGGAACGGATTGATTACCTTTGAGCGGGAGTACAAGCTACCGCCGGAGATAATAAGGGATATCAATATTCTCAGGTAACAAATCCGGGAGTCCTTTGAATGCTAATTGGATTGCTCCACATCTGTTTTATTTGCACCGCGACGACTGAAAACGTAATATAGTGCCGGTATTATGATCAGCAATAGCAGGGTGCCGGCAATCTGCCCGCCGATAATTGTTATTGCCATCGGAGCCTGGATCTGGCTTCCCTGCCCCAGTCCGAAAGCCAGCGGCAAAAGTCCCAGAATAGTAGTCAAGGTGGTCATAAGGATCGGTCTCAAACGAGCTATCGCTCCTTCGATAATGGCTTCTTTCAAAGGCAATCCATGAATATGACGTAGCTGGTTGATGAAATCAACCATAATAATACCGCTGTTTACAAACACTCCTGAGAGGACGATGGCACCGATCATGGCCGGGACGCTTACACTGTTTTTGGTTATGAGCAGAGCCAAAATGGCACCTGTAAAGGCCAGCGGAAGGCTCAATATGATTATAAACGGATAGAGTAAAGATTCAAACTGTGCGGCCATAACGAAATATACCAGTAACGCGGCGACAATAAAGACCAGTTCTAGTTCACCAAAGGCCTCCTCCATTATCGCGGAAGTGCCCGAAGGTTCAACTTTATAGCCGGATGGGATTTCGATATCTTCAAGGGCGCTAAGGGCCTCCTCTTCCGCAGAACCAAAATCAAGCCCCCGATATTGAGCCTGTACCTGACCGATGATCTGTTTGTTTTTGCGAGGGATGCTAAGTGGTCCGAAAGAATCATGAAGAGAGGCGATCTCTTCAAGTCGCACATGCGATCCGGTCATGGTTTGCACGCTGATTTTTTCAAGTTCTTCCGTGCTGGAGAGCTCATCTTCTTTATATCCGACGATCAAATTATATAAAATGTTATCTATTTCAAGATTGGCTACCGTTACACCCTGGATCGCCTGACGTATAGCCATGGCAATCTGGAAGGTGGTAACCCCTTTTTCAAGGGCTTTCTTCTGGTCAATGTTGATATGGATCTCGGGACGGTTTTCTTCCATCAGGGATTTAACATCGGAGAGAGTGGGCAAGGTTGTAAGTTTATCGGCCACCTCTGCAGAGATTTCTCTCACTTTCTCCAGAGATTCTCCTTCAATATCGAGTTCCAGTCTTACTTCCATTCCCGAAGCATCAAGGAGTGTCTCCCGGTTAAAAATAATCTCCGCCTCCGGCAATATTTTCATTGTTTCTTCCCGAATCCGGATGATCAGATCGTCTATCTCCTTGATTGAATCTTCGTTTAGACGGACCTTGATCTGAGCCTGGTTGGTCATCCCTGATTCCATGGCCATCCCCAGGAAGCCCGCATCGCCAACACGGGCAGAAAAAGAAGAGATCTGCTCGTACTGTCCGAGTATCTGTTCCACTTCTTTTACATAGTCATCCGTGTAATGCATAGTCGTTCCGGGGGGTAGGGTAATATCGATGGAAAATGAAGGCTCCTCGGGAATAGGAAACAGATCGGCTCCCAGGAGCGGATAAAGCAATAATCCAATAAGGAGAAACACGGCCCCACCGATAACTACCGGCCATCTGTATCTAAGGGACTGGTCCAGGATACGACGATAATAGGGAAGTTTGGGTGGTGCAATATCCATACCCTTGCCGGTTCCCAAAAGTATAGAGGCCAGAAGAGGGACAACGGTGAGGGCAATTAACAATGAAGCCAGCAAAGCACAAGTTACTGTAACAGCAAATTCGGTAAACAGTTCACCGGCGATTCCGCTCAGGAATACTACCGGGAAAAAGACACATATGGTTGTCAGGGTAGAGGCGACTATGGCGCCGATAACTTCGTTGCTGCCATTGATGGAAGCTTCTTTGGGTGCCTCCCCCAACTGGAAATGGCGATATATGTTTTCACTTACCACGATGGAATTATCGACGAGCATTCCTGCCGATAAGGCCAGTCCTCCCAGAG
>JBASYW010000100.1:0-2618 GCA_049277715.1 Dethiobacteria bacterium
CCTTATGCCATCATGTTTTATTTATTTAATAAAATTTTAACCCTTCTTCGGCGCCAAATATACTTAAAAACACCATTACCGTTTTAATGCCGCTTACACATCGCCTGATCTGTCGATATGCTTTTGAAAATCCCCCATGTGGTGCGACTATAAACCTTTATCTGAACCCACATTCATTTTATTGCTCTTTCATCAATCCAATCTAAAGAATATACTTTATTACCCCGCCAGTGTTAAATTTGTGTCATTCCAAGCCTCCGGTTTATGTCATTGCTATGAAAGTAAGATCAAAGCGGGACGGGAGTGGTTAAGATCCTTCGGTCGCTGACGCTCCCTCTGGATGACACGAGAGAAGGGACGCTCCCTCTGGATGACAGAGAGGAGGGGCACTGCCTCTCTCCCTTTCCTGTCATTAAGATAACGTAGGTCGGCTCCATCGGAATGACGAGGAATTATTTTTCTCTTAGAAATGAACAGGAAACCAGTTGCTCTGCAGAATGGCAGAAAATGTTTTCCATCACCCCTGCCGGCAGGAAAAAACACCATACTAATGGTATTATAATAAGTAAGTTACTATTATCACAGATTTTGAAAAAGGAGCCGGAAAGAGAGCGATCATGGAAGATTTTTATATCACCAATATGGAACTCCGGGATAAGGCGGCGATCAGAAAGATCTGTTGTGATACGGGCTATGTCGGCCATGATATCAGGCCTTATATCGATGATGAGGAACTATTTGCAGATTTCTGGATCCTCTACTATACCGATTTTGAGCCACAATCCACTTTTGTAGCCAGAGTTGGCGACCGGACAGTGGGATACCTCTGCGGATGCCTGAATACCCATCGCTATAATCGTACGTTGGCGGTAAGGATAATCCCCCGCCTTCTTTTCAGGGCACTTCGGGGACATTATCGAATCGGTAAAAAAACCAAAAAATATATCCGAGATATGTTCTCGGGATTATCTCCGGGAAACATCTACCCCCCGCTCAAACTCTACCCCGCCCACCTGCATATAAACATCGATGAAGATTATCGGCGGAAAGGAATCGGAGAGGCGCTGATGAACCGCTATTTTGCATGCCTTCGGAAGCATAATATTAAAGGTGTGCACCTGGGCACAACCTCTCTGAACAGAAGCGCGGTTCCGTTTTATGAAAAACTGGGGTTTGAGCTTTATTCTAGGGTTGAAAATAATTCTTTTGAAGGTCAGGAGGCTTTTTCGTTAACCTACGTTAAATCTTTTGACTGATCCCGAACAAATTATCAAATTATTTCTTCTACCCCTATCCTGTCAAAGGTGGAATAACAAGGCAAAGGATGAGCCGATAAAGGCAAATAAATTCATAATCCGTTCCCAGAAGCCCACCTGTCTGGTCTCCGGCGGAGGCGTGGTCTCATCGGTGTCACCGCCTTGCTCTTCTTTCTTTTCCACTTTTTCCGTCTGCAATAAAAATTGCACATTGCTGTTTGTATTTCTTTCATCCATAAACGATCTGTAACCATTGGCCATCTCTTCCATTTTATCTATCTTGGCCTGGCCGAACCTCATCTCATTGATCCCCTCGATCAAACCTTTCTGCATCTCCACAATTCCGCGATCATGAATCTCTTTGATGCCGTCAGCAAGCATCCGGGGGGCATTGACCAGCTCATTCAGGGCTTCCGGCAGATCGGCAAAAACGTCTTCCATCTCGGTTTTGAAACGATCCAGATCCCGCCTGATCTGATCAAAGTCAATCCGGTTCAGATTATCCCGGATAGATTCCAAAGTATCCTCAATCTGTTCGTCCCTGTCTGTTTCCCCCTCGTCATCATTGGCCGGGGGATCATCTTCTTCCGGTTCAGTATTTTCGGGACCATCCGCCTCCTCATCCCCTTCATCCTCATCGGAAACCCCTTCGACCGGATCATCAAGATCCTGTTCATCACCGTTTTCGGCAACATTTACCTCTTTTTCCTGTTCGATATTACTATCCGGCACTCCCGTGATCTCCGAATTATCCATCTCTCCGCCACCCATACTTTGATCACCGGAAAGCTCATCATTGATCCCCAACGCTTCAGCAGGCAGATCAGGAAAGTCGGGCCAATCATCGGGAAGATCGGGCAGTTCATCGGGCCAATCATCGGGAAGGTCGGGCAGTTCATCGGGCCAATCATCGGGAAGTTTATCGATGATATCATCCAGCTCATCGGGCAGATCAGGCAACTCTTTAATCCGATCCAGCAATTTTTCAAGGTCATCCCTGCTGATATTGCCCAATAAGTCTTCAATCGCCTCTATAAGTTCACGGTTATCTTCAAGGAAAGCAGTCATTTCTTCCGCCATCTCCATGGCCATGACACGGAAATTCTCAAATTCATCGAGCATCATGCTGAGGCCGTCGTATATCTGCATCAATCCTGATCCGATCTGATTTACACCATCGAGCATCTGCAATAAATCTTCTTCCATATCAATATTGGGAATCGGCGGCATCTGTGGCATTATCGTTAACGTGATGGGGTTAAGCTCGATATCTTCACCCTGCATATCAATTTCTATCTCTGTATCCGGCAACGGGAAAGCCATAAACCCGAGGTTTATTGTTTCACCTACCACTACCTGGGC
>JBASYW010000101.1:0-1944 GCA_049277715.1 Dethiobacteria bacterium
TGATAAAATCAAAGAGGTGGGTTATACGCGCGCCAAATATGGCTTTGACGGGGATACATGCGCGGTGATCAGTTCCATCGATGAGCAATCTCCGGATATCGCCATCGGGGTAAATGAGTCTCAAGAATACAAATCCGCGCAGGATAGAGAGAACGAATACAGCAAGATCGGAGCCGGAGACCAGGGGATGGTTTTTGGATTTGCGTGTGATGAGACCCCTGAACTGATGCCCATGCCCATTGCCCTGGCTCACAAACTGGCCCAGAAGCTGGCTTCTGTGCGTAAAGAGAGAGTTTTAAAATACCTGAGGCCCGACGGGAAGACCCAGGTTACCGTTGAATACGAGAACGGAAAACCGCTCCGGGTGGACACCATCGTGGTGGCCGCTCAACATCATGAGGATGTTGAGCCGGGCCGGATCCACGATGATATTGTGGAAAATGTGATCAAGGAGATTGTGCCTCACGGGCTGATGGATAATCAGACCCGTATTCTGGTCAATCCCACGGGCCGGTTTGTGGTGGGCGGGCCTCTTGGCGATGCCGGGTTGACGGGACGGAAGATCATTGTTGACACTTATGGCGGCTATGCCCGTCACGGAGGAGGGGCCTTCTCGGGCAAGGATCCGACCAAGGTTGATCGTTCGGGGGCGTATGCGGCGCGTTATATAGCCAAAAACATCGTGGCGGCGGGGTTAGCCGGCAAGTGTGAGATCCAGATAGCCTATGCCATCGGCGTGGCCAGGCCTATCTCCCTGTACATCGATACTTTTGGCACCAACAGGATGCCCGAAAAGCGGATCGAAAATTTAATACGGGAGTGCTTTGATCTCAGGCCGCAGGCCATAATCGATTACCTGAATTTGAAGACCCCCATCTATCAACGGTTGGCCGCCTACGGTCATTTTGGCCGCCCGGAGTTGGACCTTGCCTGGGAGAGAACCGATAAAGCCGCTGCAATCAAAAAGAAAGCCGGTTTATAAATCGTAATCCCGGCATAAAGGAGCCAAGAAGGATGCCGGCCACCTGGATGGAAAGTCTTCTGGATATCTTTTTTCCTCCAACCTGCCTTCTCTGCCGAACGCGGATAAGACCCGATGAGGCGAGTTTTCCCTTCTGCAGTTCCTGCCGCCCTGAAGTAAGGCCGGCGGGCCGATACTGCCTGCGGTGTAACAGCAGCGGGGCCGATAAATTGCCCTGCCATTGCCGCAGCGGCGGTTTGGTGCCCGGAAGGCTTTACGGGTTGGCCTGGTATGAGGGGGCATGGCGGAAAGTATTGCATGATCTGAAATACGGGGGCAAGCCATATCTGGCCCGGAACATCGGCCGCTTGTTGGGTGAATCTTTGCTGAACCTTGAGGGGTGGCCCACCCCGGATCTGGTAACGGCCATTCCGCTTTTCCCCGGAAAGGAGCGGGAGAGGGGATACAATCAGGCGGCTCTGTTGGCCCGCAGGGTGGGAAGGGAGCTGGGTGTTCCTTATGTACCGCTTCTGGTACGGGTACGCAATACCGTGTCGCAGACCTCGTTGTCCCGGAAAGAAAGAAAGGAAAATATCAGCGGCGCATTTTCCTGTGTGGAGGGAGGCGGACTGCGGGGGAAGCGAATATTGGTCATCGATGATATATTTACGACGGGATCGACCATGGGGGAGGCCGGGAGGGTGTTGGCGGCGGCCGGGGCAGGGGAGGTAATCGCTGCGGTGGTGGCGATTCAAAGGAGGACAAAGTGGTAGAGGATCGGTATTTTTATCGGTTTGGTTGCCCGTAAGCGGGCAGGATTTTCCCGGTATTTAGGGAATAGTATTAGTAAGCCGGATTATATTTTAAAAGGGGGTAAGGGACCATATGAAAATAAATATCAGAGGAAAAAACATTGAAGTTACCCCGGCATTGGAGGAATATGCTGAGAAAAAGTTATCCAAGTTATATAAATTCTTTGAGGA
>JBASYW010000102.1:0-6150 GCA_049277715.1 Dethiobacteria bacterium
TTCGGATGATAATGGCGAGACGAGAGTGGTTAAGATTCTTCGGTCGCTGGCGCTCCCTCTGAATGACAGAATAAATAACGCTCCCTCTGAATGACAGAAAAAAAGCTCCCTCTGGATGACAACGGGGGTGTCATTACGAACGCCCCCCGCCCTGTCATTCCGTTTTTTTATCTTGTCATCCAGAGCGAAGCGAAGAATCTTGAGTGAAGCGAACGGTTTTAGGAATACATGGGATTACAAGAGGACGTTTCAGTTGTGCCCCACGGGGGCGCTCCTTCAGCAGAATTATGAGAAAAGGTCGGCTTATTTCCTACCATAACGCAATCTGACAGTTCCCTTTTTTCGCAATATATTGACAATCGCATTTCTTTGTCTTAAAATTGCGATATAATACGGTGGGTAAATTATATTACCGGAAGAACGGAAAGGTAGGTGGATCAAAAGCAAAAGCCTTGCAGGCTTTTTTCTTTTCCGGGATAGTGACACCGCTAATCAAGAGGAGGTATCATTTTGATGAGAAAAACATGGGTATGGATTCTGACTGTAATTTTGCTCATCGCCTCATTTTCGGTTGCAGGTTGTGACGGCCTGAAGAAGACGGATTACAAGATAGGTATCACCCAGATAGCTGAACACCCTGCACTGGATGCGGCACGAGATGGGTTCATCCAGGCATTGAAGGACGAGGGTTTTGTAGAAGGTGAAAATCTGACCATCGATATAAAGACCGCCCAGGGAGATATCCCTACGGCCACAACTATTGCTGAAGGATTTGTAACCGATAAGGTTGATCTGATCCTGGCTATCGCCACTCCCTCGGCCCAGGCTGTAAAAAACGCTACCAACAGTATCCCGGTTTTATTCACGGCGGTTACCGATCCGGTTGATGCCGGGCTGGTACAAAGCGTGGGCAGCCCCGGCGGCAACGCCACGGGAACTCATGATATGAACCCGATTGATGATCAACTTAAACTCATCAAGGAGATCGTTCCGGAAGCAAAAACGGTGGGGGTTATCTTCAATTCTGCCGAAGATAATTCCATTGTGCAGGTCAAAGCTTTGGAAGATATCGCTCCGGGGCTGGGTCTTGCGGTGGAGAAAGCACCGGTTACCGGTACCGGTGAGGTAGCCACAGCTGCCGAGTCATTGATAGATAAGGTCGATGCTTTTTATATCCCTACCGATAATACGGTCGTCTCGGCCATTGCTTCGGTAATAAAAGTAGCCGAGGAAAATAATATCCCGATTATCGCCGGTGAAGAAAATAGCGTGGAAGAAGGGGCTCTGGCCACGGTAGGCATCGATTACCAGAAACTCGGCTACCAGACTGGAAAGATGGCGGCCAAAATTCTGCGCGGCGAAGCCCAACCCTCCGAACTTCCGGTGGAAGGCCAGAGTGAATACGAGTATGTAGTTAACCTGACCGCCGCTAAAAATATGGGGATAACATTGCCCCAGGATCTTCTGGATAAAGCGAAAATAATAGAGTAACTTATATAATATTTATCTCCAGGATAAACAATAATTAACATAGTTGGAGGTGCGGAAAGTGAATATCACCATCGTCTGGGGAGCGATCCTGCTCGGCCTGCTTTATGGGCCACTTGTACTGGGCGTATTTCTAACTTTCCGCATTCTCGACTATGCCGATCTTACCGTGGACGGCAGTCTGCCTCTGGGAGGAGCGATCGCGGCCACCCTTATATTTGCCGGGATAAACCCGTTTGCGGCCACACTGGCTGCCCCCTTTCTTGGTGCTCTGGCCGGAGCTGTGACGGGGATACTGCATACCCGCTTCCAGATCACGCCGTTGCTGTCGGGAATTCTTACCATGATTGCACTCTACTCGATCAACCTGCGGATCATGGGACGGCCTAATATTCCTCTGCTCCGGCATGACAGTATCTTTGATCCACTGGTAGATCTGGGACTCTCCCTGCGCACCGGCCAGACGATTATCGCCCTCCTCGTGGTTGTAATAGCGATAGTATCCCTCCACCTTTTTCTTGGCACCGAGCTGGGACAGGCCTTGCGCGGTACCGGTGACAACGAAACGATGATGCGCAGTCTGGGGGTTAACACCGATCGTTTAAAAATATTGGGCCTGGCCATCTCCAATGCCCTGGTCGGCCTATCCGGAGCGTTGGTCGCCCAGTACCAGGGCTTTGCCGATATCAGTATGGGTATCGGCATGATCGTCATCGGCCTGGCCTCGGTTATCGTGGGAGAGGTGATCCTGGGGATCAAATCAATCCTGGGGCGCCTCATTGCGGTGATCGTCGGCTCGTTAATCTATCGCCTGACGATTGCGTTGGTGTTGCGTTTCGGTTTTCTGGAGCATACCGACCTGCGCCTTTTTACCGCCTTGATCGTAACTTTGGCACTGATTGCCCCGGCCATCAGAAATAAATTCAAGTCCATGAACGGCAAGCCGGTTCCCTGGAAACAGGATTGACGGCCCCAAATAATCGCATAAATATTATTGAAGAGGTAGGCAACAAATGTTACAGATAAAAAATATAACCAAAATATTTTACCCCGGCAGCATCAACGAGAAAGTAGCCTTGAATGGGGTAACCCTGCATCTGGAACCCGGTGAATTCGTTACCGTAGTCGGCGGCAACGGTGCCGGCAAAACCACTCTGTTAAACTGCATCGCGGGTATCCATCCGTTGGAGAACGGCTCCATCACCTTAAACGGAGAGGATATAACCCGCCAACCCGATTTCAAGCGGGCGGCATCCATCTGTCGTGTTTTTCAGGACCCGATGATGGGCACGGCAGCCTCCATGACCGTGGAGGAAAATTTGGCCCTGGCCTTAAGGCGCGGGCAACCCCGGCGGTTAACGTGGGCGATTACGGAGAAAGAACGCGCTCTTTTTCGTGAGCGGCTGGCCATACTGCACCTCGGACTGGAGGAGAGGCTTACCACACAGGTAAAACTGCTTTCCGGCGGTCAGCGGCAGGCACTCTCGCTGCTGATGACCACCCTGGTCAGGCCGGCACTGGCTCTGCTGGATGAGCACACCGCCTCCCTTGATCCTAAAACGGGTTTACGGGTGCTGCAACTGACCAGAAGGTTGATTGAAGAGGACAATATTACCACCATGATGGTTACGCATAACATGGAACAAGCGCTGAATATGGGAACCCGTACGGTGATGATGCATGAAGGGAAAATCGTTCTCGACATCAAGGGAGAGAGACGGAACAACCTGAGCGTCTCCCAACTGATCGAGCTCTTCTACGAAACCGGCGGGGAGAAGATCCTCAACGACCGTCTGCTGCTCATTTAAGAAGCGCACCGCCCCATTCCTTCCGTTATACCCTTCTTTTTTGTAACGGGCCCGACAAATGGATCTTTATCCATTACAAACGGTATTTCAGGCGATATCCGGAATAAAACCGTTGAACTGGGCTTCGTATAGCCGGGCATAATACCCGCCCTTCTCCAGCAGTTCCGCATGAGAGCCTTCTTCGGCGATCCCTTCATCGGTCAGGACCAAAATTCGATCCGCGTTGCGTACCGTGGTCAGGCGGTGTGCAATCACCAGGGTGGTACGATCCTGAGCAAGTTTGAAGAGTGCTTCCTGGATCATCGCTTCGGTCTCATTGTCCAGAGCTGAAGTGGCCTCATCAAGAATGAGGATGGGCGGATTCTTCAGGAATATCCGTGCAATCGCGATACGCTGCCGTTGCCCGCCGGAAAGCATTACTCCGCGCTCACCGACGTAAGTGTCGTAACCTTCTTCCATCTCCATGATAAATTCATGGGCGTTGGCCCGAACCGCCGCCTCGATTATTTTTTCATCGGTGGTATCTATTTTGCCGTACGCTATATTCTCCTTCACCGTCCCGGAAAACAGATAGACATCCTGCTGAACAATGCCGATATTCTGCCGCAGTGATCTCTGGGTATAATTGCGGATATCAATCCCGTCAATGCTGATACTTCCCTCCCGGATATCGTAAAATCGAGGAATAAGATTGCAGGTGGTGGTCTTGCCGGCCCCTGACGGCCCGACCAGTGCAACCGTCTCCCCGGGAGCAATTTTCAGGCTGATATCCTGCAGAATATTTTTACCCGGGTAATAGCCAAAGGTAACACGATCAATAAAGATGTCTCCCTTTAACCGCCCCGCCTTATGCGCATCTTTTTTATCTACAATCTCGGGCTCTACCTCCATCGTCTCCACAAAACGATGGAAGCCGGCCATCCCCCTCTGGTAGGTCTCCACCAGAATCGAGATCCGGCGGATCGGCTGCAGAAACATGGAGACATAGAGCAGGAAACCAACCATTACCCCTACGGTGATCTGGCCGCGGAAGACAAAATAGCCACCCAGAAAGACCACCGCCAGATTGGTTAAATTGGAAAGAAGCTTGATACCGGAAAAAAATTGGGCCATGACGCGGTAGGATTGCTGTTTTGAGTGACGGAAATTGCGATTATCATGCTCGAATTTCTCCATCTCATAGCCTTCGTTGGTAAACGACTTGACGACCCGCACTCCGGAAATACTGTCTTCAACCCGGGCATTGATATCCGCAACCCTTAAACGTACGCGGCGAAAGGTCTCCTGCATCTGCCTGTTCTTTTTCACCGCAAACAGGCTCATCACCAATATCAACAAAAACAGCGGCAGGGTTAACCTCCAGTTGATGATCAGCATGATAATAAAAGCACCACATAAAGTTACCGTGGCGATAAACAGATCCTCGGGGCCATGGTGGGCCAGTTCAGAGATCTCATTGAGGTCGTTGACCAGGCGTGACATGATATGGCCGGTCCTGGTATGGTCAAAATAGCGGAAAGAGAGCTTATGAATATGATCAAAGAGGTCCTGACGCATATCATATTCAATGCGTACGCCGAGCACATGTCCCCAGTAATTAACGATATACTCGAACAGCGATCGTAACAGGTAAAGTCCCAACAGGCAGATGCATATCCTGAAAAAAAGGGCCAGATCCCGTTGGGGGATGATGTGATCAATAATCCACTGGACCGTAACGGGGAAAATCAGATCCAGCGAGGCCATCAAAAAAGCACAGCCAAAATCAAGTACAAACAGCGGCCAATGCGGCCGGTAGTAGCGGGCAAATCGTCTCAGCAATAATAACTTCTCCTTCAGACGGCAGCGGAGGGGTCCGCGTACCGCTTGGCATCAATTAAAATTATATCACAACTATTTACACATTATGAGGGACAGATCCCCAATGTCAAGGGAACGATCATGTTAAGACACTATGAATTTTAAAAAAACCCACATAGCCTGCAGTGCCAGATTCCTCGCTGCGCCCGGAATGACAGGGGAGGAGCGCTCGGAATGGCCCCGCCCCCGCAGCTACTTCAGTCCACATATTCTGCTGTTGTTTATGGAGAAATGGAAGGCGCTTGCCCAAAAACCCAAGATCCTTCGCTTCGCTCTGGATGACAGGATAAAAATCAGGAGCCCACCTCTCTGTATCTTAGAGGAAGCCTCTTTTTCTGTCATCCGGAGGGAGCGACCGCGTCAGCGGAAGCGACCGAAGGATCTTAACCACTACAAGTGCCTCCATCATCACCGGAACGGAATGACCCCGCCCCCACAGCTATTTCAGTCCACATATTCTGCTGTTTGTGAACGAAATAAAGATGATTACTTTACACTAACCAAGGAACAGGTCCCTTGACATTGTTTAAAAATATAAAGGATAAATGATGTTGATGATGAAATAATTTAAGGGACAATATCACCATAATCCACGTCTTAACCATTGCTGTTGGGAGTGAGACCATACGGATGGATGCCAAAAATGAACGGGAGGACCTCTCCCCCGGTTCCGCAAAAAAAGATGCCGTTAAAAACAACTTCTGGACCGAACTGTCGGGATCGATCGGGGATTTGGGGATCCTGCTTCCCTACGTTCTCGGCGTAATCAATCTGGCGGGTCTGAATCCGGCCGGCATCTTTGCCGGTTTCGGGCTCTTCTATATTTTCTGCGGCTGGTTTTACAGAATACCGATGGCCGTTCAACCCATGAAAGCGGCTTCGGCAGCGGTGCTGGTTCACAATCTTACTCCGGGGGAGGTTGCCGCCGCCGGCCTGATAATCGGGGCGGCGCTGCTGGTGCTGGGTTTAACCGGACTCATCGACTCCATAGCGC
>JBASYW010000103.1:0-7939 GCA_049277715.1 Dethiobacteria bacterium
CAATAAATCATGATTGAGCTTTTTATTGGCCAGATAAATGTTTATCTCCCTGGCCAATGAGAATAGTTCGCCGATAGCCTCCGCCGTATTGAAATCATCGTCCATCGCCGCCATAAATTTCTTCCGGGTGGCTGCAAGCTCATGATCCAGAACATTTTCCGCCGCTCCATAAGCAGACGGTTCGGCCTCATGAAGCCCGGAAATCAGATTCTCATACATAACCTGCAATCTGTTCCGTCCCGCCGCGGCCGCCTTCAAGAGATCTTCGCTGAAATTAAGGGGGTTGCGGTAGTGGGAAGAGAGCATGAAGAAACGGATGTCCAGCAGGTTGTATCCGGGAATCAGGTCCCTTATATTCAAGACATTGCCTAGGGATTTAGACATCTTTTCCGCATCGATGTTAAGATAGCCGGCATGGAGCCAGTAGTTCACGAAAGGCTTGCCCGTGGCCCCCTCGCTCTGGGCAATCTCATTCTCGTGATGTGGAAAAATCAGATCGGGACCGCCGGCATGGATATCAATCGTCTCCCCCAGATGGCTTAACGACATCGCCGAACATTCTATGTGCCATCCCGGCCGGCCGCTGCCCCAGGGACTCTCCCATGAGGGTTCCCCCGGCTTGGCTGCCTTCCATAGAACAAAATCAAGGGGGTTCCTTTTATTCTCATCGACCCTGACCCGTGCTCCGGCGATCAACTCCTCCCTCTTCTGCTGTGAAAGCTTGCCGTAAGCCGGGAACTTTTCTGTATCATATAGGACATCCCCCCCGCTCCGGTAGGCAAGCCCCTTCTCAAACAATCTCTGTATCAGCTCGATAATCGCGTCAATATTCTCGGTGGCCCGGGGATGAAAAGAGGCTTTTTTGATCCGCAGATGAGCCGCATCTTCAAAATAGGCCTCGATGAACTTTGCGGCCACATCGGACACGCTGATACCCATCCGGGCTGCCTTGTTGATCAACTTATCATCTATATCCGTAAAGTTTTGAACATATTTCACTTTGAAGCCGCGATATTCAAGGTAACGTCTGATTACATCAAAAATGATAAATACCCGTGCATTACCGATATGGAAATAATCATAAACCGTGGGCCCGCATACATAAAAAGATATCACGCCGTCCTGAAGCGGTTTGAATTCATCCTTCTGCCGGGTCAGAGTATTATAAACCCTTAGAACGCTCATAATGAACACTCCCTTTTTCTTTTTCCAGTTTCTCAATATAATACCTCAGATTGTCAATCTGATTTTGAAGCGAGGTGAGCATCTCCGCGACGGGGTCGGGCAAATCGGTATGGTTGAGGTTGATGGAAGGGACCCTCTCTCCTTTGTATACCACCACCCGTCCCGGTATCCCCACGACCGTGGTGCGCGGAGGCACCGATTGAAGGACCACCGACCCGGAACCGATTCTGGCCCCGTCTCCTATCTCAATGGGCCCCAATATTTTTGCTCCGGCGCCGATAACCACATTATTGCCGATGGTAGGATGTCTTTTCCCTTTCTCTTTTCCGGTCCCCCCCAGGGTTACCCCCTGGTAGATGGTCACGTTGTCACCGATGACCGTCGTTTCGCCGATCACCACACCTGCTCCGTGATCAATAAAAAATCCCTTTCCTATTTTTGCCCCCGGGTGAATCTCAATGCCGGTCCTTCTACGACTGAAGTGAGAGATCAAGCGGGGCAGAAGGACCTCTCCCCGGCAATGGAACCAATGAGCGATCCGATGACGGATCAAAGCATGAAGGCCGGGATAACATAGCAAGACTTCCAGCTTGGTTTTGGCGGCAGGATCTCTTTCAAAAACAGTCTGCATATCTTCTCTCAGTCCTCTAAACATCTTTCCCCCCCCTGTTATGATCATTGCTTGATACGGAAATTGCTCCGGAACAAGGAATAACTGGGCCAATATAAACAAAATTACCGTCTCCATAAGATTACAGAGACGGCAATCACCGCGGTTCCACCCTGTTTGGTTCAGGTTCCCCTGAAGGAATCCACCCCGCTCATTGGCTATAACGGCCTTCGGCCGGATGCCCCTAATCAGAAACAGCTCTTTTCAGGACATCTGCTCCAAAGCGCACTTCAACCGGATCGAATCAAGGACTCCTTTCAGCTTCATAAAAGTCCCTCTCTGTCTCACCTTTCCGGCTTACTCTCTTTTTCATCGCCATTATTATATATGCATTTATCCGGTTCATACCCTGCATTGATGTGATTATTATATATTATAAGTGGCTTTAAAATAATGTCAACAGAAAGCAACTGATTTATCTGTCTTTGCAGAGAAGAACCACGGCCTGGGCGGCAATCGCCTCGCCGGTGCCTATCGGCCCAAGGGCTTCTACGGTGGTCGCCTTGACCCCTATAGAATCCTTATCCACTTTCAAGGCACGGGCCAGACCGGTCCTGATATCCGGGATGTAGGGAGCCAACTTCGGTTTTTCGGCCATGATCACACTGTCGATATTTATCAGTCGGTATCCCTCTTCCGCCATGATCCTGTTTACTTCCTCCAGAAGCTCCAGGCTTGATATCCCCCTGTATTGTTCTTCATCATCGGGGAAGAGGGAGCCGATGTCCGGCTTGGAGAGAGCGCCCAGCAGCGCATCGATAATGGCATGAAGGAGCACATCCGCATCGGAATGTCCTTCCAATCCAAGGACGAACGGCACCTTTACCCCCCCAAGAACAAGAGCACGTCCTTCAGCCAGGCGGTGAATATCATAACCGATCCCCACTCTAAACATTTTTCTTCTCCCGCTTCAACAACATTTCCGCCCAGATAAGATCCTCCGGGGTAGTCAATTTGATATTGCAAGGTTCACCGGGTACAACCGTTACCGGATAACCGCAATTTTCTACCAGCGCGGCATCGTCGGTGGCAGAGAATTTATCCCGCCCTGCTTTCCGATAGGCATCCCGGATTATCTCCCATCTGAAGCACTGCGGGGTCTGAATCAGATATAGCCCCTCCCGCGGCAGTGTCCTCAACACCTTCCTTTTCCCATCGACCTCTTTCAAGGTATCCTTTAAAGGGATAGCCGGAATAGCTGCGCCGGCCTCCTGTGCCAGCCGGGCAAGCTTCTTTATCAACTCCGCACTTACAAAAGGGCGCACCCCGTCATGAATAACCACTGTTTCAATATCACGGCCCAGGGATAACAGCCCTCTGTAAACGGAGTCCTGTCGCTCCCTGCCCCCGGCGGCAAACAGCAAATATTCTGAAAGATCAAGGCCATAAGAGGCAAATTCCATCCGACAGGGCTCCATGCTCCCGGGAGGAACGATAACAACAATACGTCTAAAAAATTCACCCATACTTAAAAATTTCTCTACAGTATGGGTTAAGACTGATTTTCCATCCAATTTAATAAACTGTTTGGGGGTCTTTCCCCCCATGCGGCTGCCCTGTCCCGCCGCTACGATTATGGCTCCAAACAATTATTTCACCCCGGTCATCCTTTCGGGAACGCCCTTGGGCTTGGCAAAGATCATCCGCCCGGCAGCCGTCTGCAGCACGCTGGTAACCAGAACATCCAGCGTCTCCCCGATGAATCTTTTACCGCCTTCAACCACGACCATTGTTCCATCTTCAAGGTAGGCTATCCCCTGACTGGCCTCCTTGCCGTCTTTAATAATCTGTGCCGACATCTCCTCGCCCGGCAGCACCACCGGTTTTACAGCATTGGCCAGCTCATTGATGTTGAGAACCGAAACACCCTGAAGCTCACAGACCTTGTTGAGATTAAAGTCATTGGTAATGATCTTGCCCTTCATCAGCTTGGCCAATTTGACCAATTTGCTATCTACCTCGGCAATATCTTCAAAATCACCCTCATAAATCTCCACCGGGATATCCATCTCCTTCTGGATTTTATTGAGGATATCCAGCCCCCGTCTACCCCTGTTCCTCTTCAAAAGATCCGGAGAATCGGCGATATGACGTAACTCCTCCAGCACGAATTCGGCAACGACGATGATCCCTTCCAAGAAACCGGTCTTACAGATATCAACGATACGCCCATCAATGATCACGCTGGTATCCAGAATCTTGTAGGTCTGATCATTTAAAGAAGAATTGAAGGCGCTTCTGCGGTTGATCAACGCCGTGACAAATGAGAAATCCTCTTTTCTGGCTAAAACCAGTTTGATCCCCATGTAGGCAATAAATATTATTACCGCCAGGGAAAGGTAGATACCGATGACCGGTATTTTGCCGAGGGGGATACTGAGCAGCAACCCGATAAAAAGAGTAACCATCAAGGCAAAGACGGAAAGGATAATATCATGCGTGGGCACTGTTTTAAGCTTATTTTCTATCCATCCCATGGTGTTATTTAACAGATTGGCAAACGAGGGTGAGATAAGGTAAAAGATAATGCCACCCGCTGCTCCACCGGCCAGAGAAAAACCGATCGGGGCGGAAAACCCCCACGTATTGCTGACTTCGATCAGCGGGTCATAAAAGTTAGAGATATAAAGTCCTAATATAAAACCTCCCGCGGCACCCAGAATACTGATAATTTTACGAAACAAGCCTTTTTCACCTCCTTTTCAGCACTATTATTTATTATTGCCTTTATTACCCTAAAAATATTTACAAGAAAATAGAGTATTGAGTTTTAGCCGAGAATTTACCTTCTTGAAGGATGACAAAGACTTTAGATGAATATTTTTTCAATCATGCCGGTTACTTTGGAGGGCTCCATGTCTTCTACCAGCACGAGCTCACTGACCAGTATCCGCTTGGCGTTCTCCAACATCTTTTTCTCTCCCGTGGAAAGCCCTTTTTCTTTCTCCCGATGAAACAAATTCTTTACTACCTGAGCCACCTCATGGATGTCACCGGTCTTGATTTTTTCGAGATTCACCATATAGCGGCGATTCCAATTGGGTGAAAGAACACACTGTGGCTCCTTCAGTATATTGATAACGTCATTGACTTCGGATTTTTTAATCACCTTGCGCAAACCTACACGATATGCATTATCGAGAGGGATCATCACTTTCATGTCCCCGATGGAAAGATTCATAATATAATACTTACGCTTGGCCCCCAGGATTTCTTTCTCTTCAATGGATTCGATTATCCCCGCTCCGTGCAACGGATAAACCACGCGATCACCAATATTAAACAAAGGACATTCTCTCCTATCTATCCCCAAATAATAACCCCGGACACAAATTTTCCATTTATTATAATAGTAACATAAGGCTTGAGCTAAGTCAAAAATATAGACCGTTTAAAATCCCGCGGGAGCTCTTTTTTTATGAGGTTTCCTGCCCCTGTTACGTGAAATAATTGACAACATGATTATAAAAAAAGTATAATTCATATTACAAGCTTGGTTGAATATTTTGTAAAGGGGTGAATTGCTGCATGAGAAACAGTAAAGAGGTTGAAGAATTTCAAGATGTAGTCAGCCAACTGCTGGCCAGACATCGAAGTATTCTCGATTGCCTGACTAAACATCATGAATCTACATCCCGAATAAACCGTGCGGTTACCAAAGCGGTCACTCATTGTGGTTGTATATCCATAAAAGCGGATCGCCAAAATTTCCCCGAAGACGGAACTCTTAAAGACTGTCACAAATATGCACGTTCTCACCTGGAAGGCAGGCTGTGTGAAAATTGTTATGAAATCGTGGAAGAAGAGTTGGGAAACCATCTCTTCTATCTGACCGCGCTCTGTAATCTGCTGGATATTGATTTAAAAGAAGTTTTCTGTAACGAGCTCAGTCGCCTTAATACTCTCGGACATTTTTTCCTTTTCTAATCATGGTCGTGCTAATTAAAAATTATTTCCATGGTCTGTGAGATGGAACCTACGTCTACCATCTCGACCGAGAATCTTTTCTCTTTCTTCAATTCGTTCATGTTCTGTGCAGGAAGAAAGCATCTTTTAAAACCAAGCCTTTCTGCTTCCAGTACCCGAGGGAGGATCCGGGCCACGGGCCTCACTTCGCCAGTTAAACCCAATTCGCCAATGAAGATATCGCCATGGCCGGCAGCCTTTCCCTTTAAACTGGAAAGAAGGCTGACCGCAACGGCCAGATCCGAGGACGGTTCGATCAGTTGCACTCCTCCGACGACATTGACAAAGGTATCGAGACCTTGAAAATTACAGCCCAGATGTTTCTCCAGCACCGCCATGATCAATGCTACCCGATGATGGTCCATCCCCGTGGTCGTGCGGCGTGGCACTGCATACCGGGAGGCGGTTACCAGTGACTGTATCTCCGCCAGCAGGGGCCGGGATCCGCTGAGGGCAGCCGTAATTGCTGAACCGCCAGCCGCTGCTCCCTGTCTGGAAGATATAAACAGGGAGGAAGGGTCTTCCACCTCCTCCATACCTCGTTCACCCATTAGAAAAACGCCGATCTCATTCGTGGAGCCGAAACGGTTCTTTACCCCCCGGAGAACCCTGAAACTGTGATAGCGTTCTCCCTCCAGATAAAACACCCCGTCGACCATGTGTTCCAACAACTTGGGTCCGGCCAGGGCCCCCTCCTTGGTAACATGGCCGATAAGAAATACAATCGTATCTTCCCGTTTGGCCCACTGTATCAAGGCCGCAGTAACCTCCTTGACCTGATTGATACTGCCGGGGATGCCGTCTGATTCTTCATTGTACATAGCCTGGATGGAATCGATAATCAGGATATCGGGATCGGCCTTCTTTATTAACTCCATCACCGGACCCAATTCGGCTGCGGAGGCCACCAGCAAATTCTGGTTGATCATCAGCCTTCCTGCTCTCATCTTGATCTGTTTAAGAGACTCCTCCCCGCTTATATAAAGAACCTTACCCCGGTTGTTCATGTGGCTCGCGGTCTGAAGGATAAGCGTGGATTTCCCCATGCCGGGATCCCCGCCAAGAAGTAACACCGATCCCTTTACCGCACCACCGCCCAGAACCCGATCGAATTCTTTGATGCCGGTAGGAATCCTCTCGTTTTCTGTTATCTCCAGCGCGGCAAGATTATTTGCCGTCAACTCCGTGCCTGTTTTACGGGCGGCATGGCGGCTTATCTTCTTCTCGGAAAATGTGCTCCAACTTCCACACCCCGGGCAACGTCCCATCCACTTGTATGTTTCGTAACCGCATTCATGACAGTAGAATGACTCTTTGTTCATGGCCATCAAGATCGTTCTCCTTCTCTAGCCGATGGGCATCTCTATCGCTATATCAAGGCTTTCCGTCCTCATTACATGCAGCTCTTCAGGACGGCGATGTTCTGTTTATCTTTCTCCGTACCGGTCTCCGGAGTCTCCAGAATTACGGGAAAATCAGCGGGCCAATCGTGCTTTAACAAGGATCGAAAACCATTCAGGCCAATCCGGCCCTCGCCGATATGGGCATGGCGATCGCGCCTGGAACCCCTCGCCACTTCCGTATCGTTGGCATGGATGAGATGGAGGCGCTTCAGACCGATCTCCCGATCAATCTCCGTCAATAACTCTTCCACGCCCTTCTCTCCGGAGAGATCATAACCGGCCGCCCAGGCATGGGCGGTATCGAGGCAGAAACCAATCGGGGCATCTTGAAAATAACGCAGGATAACCCCCAACTCCTTGATATCTCCCCCCAGATAGTGCCCGCCACCGGCCGTATTCTCCAAAAGAAGGATTACCCCCGGAGCCCACCCCTTCGATATCTCCTCTTCCAGAACCCGGACCACTTTCCTGATCCCTTCCCCGGCACCATCACCGCCATGGCTGCCCGTATGCAATACCACATAAGGTTCGCGGTAAAGTGCTGCATGATGCAGAGTATCATGCAGCAGTCCGGCCGACTTCTGATAAAATTCAGGATGCGCCGAAGCCGGATTGATCAGGTAAGTGGTATGGATAACCAAAGGAAAGATGCCCTCCCTCTCCAGAAGAAAAGAACGCTCCCTCACCTCATCGCGCGAAGTGGAAGGAGGACTCC
>JBASYW010000104.1:0-2341 GCA_049277715.1 Dethiobacteria bacterium
CGATAGAATCCGAACAGCACCTAACAGATTAGGAAAATCACGCTGGGTTTTTTCATCTATTAGCGATGATATGGCCGGGCGAAACTTGGTTACCCGCACATTGCCTATTATCTCCACATCGGGGTCGCTAAAGCCACGGCGTACCGCTTCCTGCATAAGCTTGTTCTGCTCGGGATCAAAGCCCATCATGTAGGTGGTTATGCGGTCAACTTCTACACTGTTGTTGCCGCAGACGATCATCCCTACTCGTACCGAATCGACCGGCGCGGGGGTATTGCCTTCGCCGCCGATGATCCCATCGATGACTGTCAAGTCCGGCTTAAACAGATAAAGGAGATCGGCCAGCTTTTTATTGATGAGGTGGTTGTGGTTCCTCTCCCGCAGGAAATAAGGTATGGTTCCCATGGCATTCTTGAAACCCAGGGTAACGCCGGTATAAAGGTTGGTTTTCATCTTGGGCACTGAAATATAAAAGGCTTCTCCGCGCACCACTTCGTCGAGTATTTCTGGCAGATAGACCTCCTTCATCACCTCGGCCTTGGGCAGCATATAGCGTACCACTGGCTGCTGCTCCAGGGGTATCAAATCTCTGCCGTAATACTTAGCGATTCGGTCATAACCTGCAGTGCGAAAACTTACCGGAGTCGGCATGGGTTTGCCGGATGATTCCACAATAGATATTTTGTTGGTATATTGCCGGACATAACTAACCACGGCTTCAAAAACCCGCGGGTCAGTGGTCTCCGGATAATCCCGCTCGTCGAATCCGCTGTCGTGGTACACGCTCACCAGATTGGGCTTAATTAGAGCATGACGATTGTTCTTTAACTGCTCGGAGAAATGGCAGCGCTCATTTAGTTCGTCCAAAGCCCTATATACGGTATCTCGAATCGCCTTTATGTCCTCGCGGTTAAAATAGGCTGGGGTGCCGTAGTCTTGGGGCAAAACCACGTAATCGCGCATATAGTCCATTTCCGGCGCATCTTTGATGATCACATAGCTTTTTTGTTTCATGAGAGGCCTCCATTACTTCACATATTCTCCGTAGTCACTTTTTCATCCCGCGGGTCGCAGAATCTCCAGCAGGTTTTCCATCCTGCCTCGTATATCCTGGCGTAGATCCGCCCCGCTGGAGTAAATGCACCAGTAGCTAGTGATCGTATACAGTAGCCCAATAGCGAGCTCAAACATGTAGCCAGGCGTAAATTGCCCGGTAAACTCACCCTGTTTTTGGCCTTTTTCAAAACAGTCATAAATAATCGAGAAAAGGGAAAACTCGCCATAGTTGTAGATACTGTTGTTAGAAAGCAACATGATAGAGTAGAAGGTGGCGACAAACTCAGTTCCTTTGCGCTCGAAATAGATGGCCTGATAATCCATTACTTGCAGAAATGCTTCAGCGTAAGACTCTTTGGGCAGTGATTCGTAGTAGTTCATCAGATCCCGACTTTCTTCCTTGACGTACTCTACTAAAATATCCTGCTTGGAGGCGAAATGGTGATAAAAAGTCCCGCTGGCGATTCCCGCCGCCTTGCAGATATCAACCAATTTTGTTTGCTCATAGCCCCGTTCCTTTATCAAGCCAAGGGCGGCCTGAAAGATTTTCTCCCGGGTTTGCTGGCCCTTTTTCGTAATACCCGTCTTGTCGGTAGTCATCGCGGCGATTCTATCCTTCCTGGAACGTAAGACAAAAATCTTCATATACATTGCCCAACCCGAAGACCCCACTCAGTGGTGCATCCCCTACTGGGTTCCTACATTGACACTATTTACAATCATATTATACAATAAAAAAACCGAATGTACTCGGTTTTTAAAATAAAAGAGGTGTCAGAATGTCGAAATCACCTATTATTCTGATTTTCCGTTTGGGTGCTTTGCTCTGTTGGGCAGGGGCGCTGTATTTAATTGTTGTTTACGATTTTTGGTATTTACTGCTGGCTTTATTGCTGATGCACACCGGAGAACTGATCTGGACTGGTTATAAACGGGGTATAAAAGCCGGTTACTCTGGAGTCTATTCTGTTCTTATGACACTTATCTTTGGATTTACTTGGTGGTTGTACCTGGATGAATAACCACCTACATTTCCAGACTGTGAATCGATGGAGACATTTGCCATGCAAGTTAAAGTTTACCCGCTGCCGTTTCTTAACGACGACGCCCTAGACGAGATGGGTAACCTGGAGGTTCCCACCGGAGCCACCCTGCGAGATGTATATAAGAAACTGCAGGTGCCGCTGCTTTTGCGTCCGGTTTTGCTCTGCAGCGTGAATTATGAAAAATCATCCTTGGATCGAGTACTCCAGGAAGGGGATGTCATAAGCTTCTTCTTTCCCAT